>CAJOQY010000106.1 GCA_905236835.1 uncultured Oscillibacter sp.
GCTGAACAATACCTGCGTGGCTCCGCCCCGGATGTTGATCGCCTTTCTTGAGAATCATTTAAAGCCGGATGGTTCCGTGACAATCCCCGAAATCCTGCGGCCCTATATGGGCGGGACTGAAATTCTCATTCCCAAAGCCAAATAAATTTATTTTTTATAATAATTATATAATTATTTTATATTATGCTTGATATAAATTATATCACGCCGGACGCGGAAAAAATTTCGCTGGATGGTCTGCAAGCGCTTGGGCTGATCAATCCAGCCAACCCGGACAGCGCGCGAAACGCCGTAAAAAATATGATCATATACGCGGATTTTTTAATCCAAAAAAATCAAGTCATGAATCTCACGGCGATTACGGACCCGGCGGAAATCATGCGCCTGCATTTTCTCGATTCCTGCGCGCCCGCGAGTTTATATGACTTTCATGACAAAAGCGTGATTGATATAGGCTCCGGCGCGGGATTTCCGGGACTGCCGTTAAAAATCATCATCCCGTCGATCCGCCTGACGCTTCTGGACGCCCAGCGCAAGCGCGTCGATTTTCTTCAAAGCGTATGCGAAAAATTAAATCTTCCCGGCGATATACAATGCGTACACGGACGCGCCGAGGAGTTGATTAAAAATATCAATTGCCGCGAAAGTTTTGACATCGCGATCTCCCGCGCCGTCGCGTCCCTGCCGGTTTTGATTGAATTATCTTTGCCGTTCGTGAAGCTCAACGGCTGTTTCATCGCCATGAAATCAATACAAAGCGATCAGGAATTATCCGACGCGGCGAACGCGATTCAAATTCTCGGCGGCCAGATCGAGCGGGTTCAAGATTATCAAATCCCCGGCGCGGATATTTATCACCGTCTGATTATTATCCGCAAAGTCAAAAATACCCCGCCGCGCTATCCCCGGGCATTCGCCAGAATCAAAAAATCGCCTTTATAAAACCCTTATCAAATCTTTTATCAAATCTCCCGCGGAATCCCTTCTGAAATCCCCCTGTAAAATTTCGGAAAAAAATCAAATTCCATATAGATTTCCTTTGCTTATCGCGTGAAACTGTGGTATACTGTCCCGGTAACGACAGAACAGGACAAAACGCGCCGCGATTCGACGCCGCGGCGGACCGGGGGTGTGCGCATGGATGAACGAAAACAGCGCGAACGGACAGACAATGAAAAAGAAACGCCGGAAAAAACATCAGACGAATCGCGTAATAATTTATCTGATGATTCCGTTGAAGATATTGAAAATACGGAAGAGATTGAGGATAGCGAAGATATTGAGGATATGAAAAACGCCGGGGAAACGGAAGAGGATGAAATCGAAAATCCGAACGAAAATCCCGGCGGCGGTATGGCGTGGAACTGGAATTTTAATTTTAATTTCCCGCGGAATAAATTAAGCGGATTCGCGATTCCAATTTTATTGCTTTTCCTCCTGATGATATACGGATGGAAGCCGCGTCCCGCCGCCCAAGCGTCCGAGACGGATTTGCTTTCCGCGCCGGACGCAATCGCGGGCGTCGTGTTTCATTCCCGGCGCGCGGATAATCAGAATCTTGAAAGCGTTCCGGAAGAAAACCCGGAAAATCCGGACGGTATCGAAACGGATCATCCGGATAATCTGACAATCAATCCGCACGGCACGG
Source organism: uncultured Oscillibacter sp. (assembly GCA_905236835.1). Classification (GTDB taxonomy): domain Bacteria; phylum Bacillota; class Clostridia; order Oscillospirales; family Oscillospiraceae; genus Oscillibacter. The sequence continues at coordinate 1,649 of CAJOQY010000106.1, forward strand.
AAATCCCAGACGATCAAATATCACCGGACAATCCAGAAAACCCGGAAGAACTGAACGGACAGGAAGCGTCATGGAAACTGCGTGACGGACGAATCATTTCCATGTGGGCTGACGGCGATAATCGTTATGTATTCCTGCCCGCTTACGCCCATATGATTTATATGACCGCGCTGGTCCGGGAGTCTCTTTCGATCTCGCTGGACGGTTACGAACTGACCGAAAAAAGCGACCTGAGCCGCTACGCCATCGGCGAACCGTATTCTATGCGCGTCCGGAGCGAAACGGACAAATCTTATACCTGCACGCTGTATTTTCTCCGCTCGGCCAATCTCCCCGCCATGTATATCGACACCCCTGACGGCACAATGAATCAAATCCACGCTGATAGAGATTACCGGGAATCCGTGCGCGTCGCCCTTGTCGGCGCCGACGGGACCAGATTATATTCCGGCGTCAATGATACTCTAAAAGGCCGCGGACAATCGTCATGGACTTCCGATAAAAAATCTTATTCTCTTAATCTCCAAAAGCCCAAAGGCTTGCTCGGCATGAGTCCCGGCGTCAAATGGGCTTTAGTCTCCAATACTTACGATCATACGTCATTGAGAAACAAACTCGTGATGGATCTCGCCGCCAAAACCAATCTCGAATGGACGCCGTCATGCGAATATATAGATTTATATTTAAACGGCGATTACGCGGGATTGTATTTATTATCCGAACGCGTTGAAAACGATGTCAATCGTTTGAATCTGCCCGACAATCGACGCTATACGAATTTTTTATGTAAAATCGAAATTTACAACCGCTGGAGTACCCTTGACCAGCCGTTTCTGACGGATCAGATCCGCACAGTCGAATTAGTCAGCCCGAAACCGGCGTCCGAGTTAGATCTATTCCGCGTCAAACGTGATGTCCAACTGTTAGAAAATACAATCCTGTCCGGCAACGAACAGGCCCTGCGCCGTTATTTAGATATAGACTCATGGGTTCGGCGTTATTTAATCGACGAAATTTCCGAAAACCTTGACGCCGATCTCGCCAGCAGTTATTTTTACTGCGTCTACAACGGCAACCGCCCTGTATTTTACGGCGGCCCCGTCTGGGACTACGACGCCACGTTTGACAACGCGTCCCCGTTCCGCAATATCAATCCGGCGGCGTTCGTCGCCAATACCGCGCTGGAAGCCGAGGATGTCCCTACCCCGTGGTTTCACGCTTTATATCAATACCCTGTTTTTTATCAGCGCGTTTGCGAATTATATCAATCCGAATTCCGCCCCCTGCTCGAACAGTCCGTCGAATGGCTGAATAATCTTTATGATTATATCAAAAAAGCCTCCGAGATGAATCAAATCCGCTGGTATCATCCTTATGACGACATCAGCCCGCGGCGTATTCAATATTTTATCATGGACCGCGTGGAATTTCTGGATCAAGCATGGATCAAAAATATCAAATATTATACCGTTCAAGTAGAACCTTATCAAAATCAATATTATCTCTCTTACGCCGTGGAAGCCGGAAAGGGCTTTTCCGATTTCCCCGATTCCGAAAAGACCCGCACGGCCCCCGATGAGCAAATCACATGGTATGACCGCGAAACCGGCATTATCTACGAACCGGACCGCCCAATTGAGAAAGATACCATTCTTGTCCGCTGGAATCCCAAACCGCCCGCCTTGACCGGCCCGGAACGGAAAGGGACTACTCCTGTCCCGATTCC
>CAJOQY010000107.1 GCA_905236835.1 uncultured Oscillibacter sp.
ACTGACAGACGATGAAATCAGCGCGTTGCGTTCCAATCTGAGCGCTTCCCCCGCGATTCCACAGCCGCCAACGCTTACAAACGCGTCCGTCAGCGCCCGTTCTTCCGTCACTGTTTACCGGACCCATACCGTACAGAACGGCGAGGACCTTTGGAGCATTTCCACGAAATATTATGGCGACGCCAGATCTTATATGCGCATCGCGACCATTAACCGGATCGGCTATCCTTATCAAATCCGCGTCGGACAGACTTTGTTAATTCCCGTGTAAAATTTATTAAATAGCCGTCCGCGAAGGTGATTCACGGACGGCTGATATATTATGATTTTATATATTAACGCTTGTTGGACCGGCGCCAGATATTCATTTTCTCGGCGGCGGCGATTAATTCTTCCCGGAATTGCGGATGCGCGATGTTAATTAATCCTTCGGCGCGTTCCCATGTGGAGCGGCCCTTGACATTGAATTTGCCGTATTCCGTCACAAGATAATGCAGATTGGGGCGTGTGCAGGTCGTCGCGGAGCCTTCCAGTAAAGTCGGACGGATACGGGATTTTAACTCGCCGGTTTTCTTGTCTTTCACCGCCGACGAACAGCAGATAAAGCTCTTGCCGCCTTTCGACAAATACGCGCCCATGACGAAATCAAGCTGCCCGCCCGCGCCGGAAATATGCCGCGTCCCGGATGATTCGGACGACACTTGGCCGTATAAATCAATATCCACCGCGCCATTAATAGAAATAAAATTATCAATCCGCGCGATCCGGGCTATATCATTCGTATAACTTACCGGCGCGGCCATACACGCCGGATTGTTGTTTAAATAATCATATAATTTTTTCGTCCCGGCGGCGAACGCGTATGACTGACGGCCACGGTCAAACGGCTTGCGCGCGCCCGTGATTTTCCCCGCTTTCGCTATATCCACAAACGCGTCCACATACATTTCCGTCTGCACGCCCAGATCTTTCAAATCCGATTCGGCGATTAATTTGCCAATCGTATTCGGCATGGAGCCAATGCCCAGCTGCAGACACGCGCCGTCCGGAATTTCCTCCACAACCAGTTTCGCCACGGCCATATCTATCTCAGACGGCGCGCCGGAATCGCCGCCCAGTTCCTCCATCGGCGGATTGTCGCCTTCCACAATCATCGTCACGTCGTCAATATGCACACAGTGATCAAATCCGCCCTGACAGACCGGGACATTTTTATTCACTTCCACAATCACGATCTCAGCCGTTTCGCATACGGCTTTCATATGTGACGCTGACGGGCCGAAATTAAAATAACCATGCTCGTCCATCGGCGCGACTTGGAACATCGCCACACGGGACGGCTCAATACAATTTCGATACCAGCCGGGAAGTTCCGAATAACGCAGGGGAGAATAAAACGCGATTCCATCGGCAATCGCTTTGCGTTCGATTCCGGACATATGCCATGAATTCCATATGAAATGATCCGGCGCGTGAGGGACATCGAAAATATTGGGCCGGTGCAATAAAATTCCGCCCCGGACTTTGACGCCTTCCAATTCGGGCCAGCGCATGGCTAAAGCCCTGTCCAGCGCGACAGGCGTTGTGACGCACCAGCCGTAATCCACCCAATCGCCGGACCGAATTGTTTTGACCGCTTCTTCCGGCGTGGTCAGTTTGCGCTTGTATTCCTCCTGATATTTCATGATACAAAATCCTCCTCTTTTCCTCGGATATTCGCGTATCAAATTCACGCGTATATATTTATTATTTATATATATTATAATATTTATATCATACCAGATACGGCTCCCGATTGCAAGCCCGCGCAAAATATAATCCGTCAGGATTTTGAGAATATTTTTTTCAGGCGTTCCAGACGCTTCCGGCGGCGTTCCCGGATCGCCAGTTTTTCACTCAAATCTCTGGATCCGACGCCGTAGACGAGATATAAAATTATCCCGGATAATATCATAATAAATACCGTGGACGCGCAGCGACGCCCGGACGCGTTAATATTATATCCATATAGACCCTCTTCCCGGCTCATGCTTTGGATCACCATGGCATAAGTCGTGCCATATGCGCTGGAGAACGCGGCGGACATATCATATTCCGTGAACAGCGCGTTGAAATTCAAGGCGAACACGGCCAGAACGCTCGGCAGAATCACGGGCAGTTTCACGCGTAAGAACGTATAGACCGGACCCGCGCCCATATTGCGGGCGGCTTCTTCCATTTCTTCCCCGATCATGTAAAACGACGCCCGGATCATGCGCAGTGAAAACGGCAGTTTTGTAATAATATACGCGATAATAATTAAAATTCTAACTCTGTCGGCGTAATATAAATTTTGATTGAATACATACCAGACATCTGAGCGATTGAAAAACACGCGGTAAGAGTAACAGATTAAAATTGTCGGGAGAAGCCATGGAAACAGCAACGCGTATTCAAGAATCACGCCGGATTTTTTATGCTTGAAAATATATTCACAGGCAATGACAACAATCACACAGGCGCTCGCGGCGGCTATGACGGATAATATAAAACTCGTATGAATGCCGTTTAACGTCGCTTGATTGGAGAACACGCCGGAGACGGATCCTTCTCGGATTTTATATGTCCCCCGCGAAGTTAAATAGGCGTAATCTTCCTGACCGAAAAAATTAATCAGCGTCCAGTTTTTCAAATCCAAACGACGCATACGGACCGCGTTATAAGTCTGAAAAGAGAATAATATAATCATAATAACGGGGGTAATATAGATAATAAATAAAACATACGCGTATAAATGAATCAAAACATTCGCGATTGGATTTGTGATTTTCTGTTTGCGCAGTCTGGCTTTTGTTTTCGATACGGACAAATAATGCCCTTTGCGTTCGTAAAAAGATAATATTGTTAAAAGTATAATGGTAAAACAGGCCAATATGATAGACAGTAAAGCGGCGCGGGCCTGCGGGAATGACTCGTCGGCGGCGGACGATCCGGCAAGGCGGACGATTTCGGGATTAATCGAGTCATAGCCCAATAATGTCGGAGCGCTCATGGCGCATAAGCCCGTGACGAATGTCATGACGGTGAGAGAAAACAGCGTCGGCAGTAACGTCGGGAATACGACTTGAAACAATACTCGGAGCGGACTCGCGCCCATGTTGCGGGCGGCCTCGATGATATTATAATCAATACCCCTGATGGCGTTGCGCAGGAACAACGCGTGATTGCTGGTACACGCGAAAGTCATGGTAAACAATACGGCGTTGAAACCCGTAAACCAGTTGGCGCGGAAATCCGGGAATATATTTCGCGTAAATGCTGTCAAAATGCCGTCTCCGGCGTAGAGGAACATATAACCTGTCACGAGCGCGACGCCGCTGTAAATCAGCGTGGTCATATAGCCTAATCTTAAAATCCCGGAAAATCGAATATCAAAATATTCCGTTAATAACACAATTGAAACGCCGACAATATTCACTGTAATGACAAGACAGACGGCTAATTTTAAAGAATTCCAAACGTATTTCCACATATTGCCCGCCAGAAAAAAGCGCAATACCGCGAACGGGTCCGGCTCTCCCGCGGCGTTTTTCGCGCTGAAGATACTCGTCAGCGTATTGAAACAGGGAGCCAGCATAAAGCCGAAGAATAAATAGGCGAAAAACAGTCCGCCAATCAGATAAAACGCCCCTGTCAGATTGAGACGCGATTGTCTTTTGAGCATCATACCATCACGCCTCCCATGCCGGACGATACGCCGGGTATATCCGCGCGGAAATCAGCTTCTTTCCGCATCGCGTTATTATTATTATTATTTTCGGCGTTATCGGACGGCGTGGGATAGCTCATCAAATCAGCGGGATTTAAATTAACCGTTACCTGTTCGCCGGGCGTGTAAATCCGAACGCCGTCATTTTTTTCGACAACTTTTAAAATCTGACTGCCGACGTAAATATAATATTTAATATATAATCCGTAATATTCCATGGATTCGACCGTGCCTTGAATCCCTAAGACATTTCCGCCCACAGGTTCGTTGACATGCAGTCTCTCCAGACGGATATAATGCCTGCCATCCGGATCAATTTCCGCGCCGCCGTCGGCTAAAACACGGACAAGCGCGTCTGACACGCGGTTTATATCGCCAATAAAATTGCATACGAATTCCGTCGCGGGATGATTATAAATCTCATTCGGCGCGCCGATCTGTTCCACTACGCCGCGATTAAATACCGCGATACGGTCTGACAGCGTTAAAGCCTCTTCTTGATCGTGCGTGATATAAATACTGGTAATGCCGAAATCCTGCTGTGTTTTTTTCAGTTCCTGTCGCAATTGTACGCGGAGTTTCGCGTCTAAATTGGACAGCGGCTCATCCAGACAGATAATCGCGGGTTCCGTGACCAGAGCGCGGGCGATGGCGACGCGTTGCTGCTGTCCGCCGGAAAGCATGGAGACGGCCTGTTTTAACTGATTGTCCGTCAAATCCACTTTTTCGGCGATCACACGGACTTTCCGGTCAATTTCGGATTTGCTTAATTTTTTCACTTTCAGTCCGAACGCGATATTATCATATACGCTCATGGTGGGAAACAACGCGTAATTCTGGAAAACAATCCCGATATTGCGCCGTTCAATCGGCGTATCCGTAATATCCTGTCCCCGGACAATGATCTTTCCCCGGTCTGGCTGGACAAAACCGGCGATGGTTCGGAGCGTCGTCGTTTTGCCGCATCCGGACGGACCTAAAAACGTAAAAAACTCACTTTCTTTGACATGGATATTAATATTATCTAATGCCGTAAATTCACCGAATTTTACAGCAATATTTTGTAGGCGGATCACGCGTTTCCCTTCCCTCTGTTATTATTTTATTAATAATTTTATAAAATATAAATTATCAATATATTTATCCGGGAGAGGATTCTCTCCCGGATAATAATCAATTTAATCCGGGCGATATGACGCCGGAAAATGATATATTTTATCCAGCCGATTGGGTAAGGGTCGCCCAGTCGAGATTCTCCCAGTCGGGTTCGGCGGGAGCGTTTCCGTCGGACCAGAAGAAACCGAGATTGGTTAAAATATTCGTCCATTCGGCGGAATGCGCGGCGACGTAGGCGGCGTAAGTCATATCCGCGCCGGGAATTTCAGAGAGCGCAAAATTGTTTAATAAATAAATGCCGGGAATATCCGCGCCGTATACCATCTCGGCGGCGTCATGATTGCAAGGGAACGTGTCAAACTCTTCCGCCCAGTCCGCTTGCGTTTCCGCGCTTCCGAACCATTCGGCGAAGGCTTTGACCGCTTCCGTCTCATGCTCCGTTCGGCCCGGACGGTCCAGAATGCCGATATATTCGGCGATATAATATGTCCCGTCGTCGATGTCGACAAGGCTCCAGTTTTCGGGATCGAAGGTGCCGCGCAGGGGATTGTCGGAACTTTCAGCGGCGGCGTCGATTTTGCCGTAAAGCGCGGAAGAATAATATTCCGATATGGCCACGTCGCCCTTGTTTAACGGATCGAAGCCGTATTGATAATCATCACCGCCGGATACTCCGTCGGCGCAGAATTTCCAGAGGGCTTTCCATCCGTCCAGCGACACGCCGCCCGCCGGGGAATCCGGGTCTATAAAAGCGTACAGCATGGCCGCGTTGATATTCGCGTTTGTCGTCCCGCCGACTTTGTTCTGGCGATACCATGAATAACCGGAGTCAACCACGTCGGCCCAGTGTTCAAAACGCAGTTCCTCGCCATTCGTGCCAAAATCATCCGTGCGGTAAATCATCAGAATATTTTGAATCACAATGCCGTAGGCAAGGCCGGGATATTGATATTCGCCCACGGCGTCAGCCCATGAGGGCGTCCAGCCGATTAAATTTAAATTCTCATACTGGCCGCCGATAATCTGTCCCCAGCGGGTTTCGTTCAAACCGAAAATCAGATCGCCGTCGCGGTTCTCGTTGGCGGACTGTACGGCGGCGGTATCGCCGGAAATCACGGAATTGTCATCCATGCTGATATGGAATCCGGCGTTTTGAGCCTCTTGTTTCAGCCATAAAGCGCGCTCCGTGGAATTGGAATTGGAATAAATCCGAATTGTGACATCCGAATAATCGTTGTCAGCGGCAGAACCGCTCAGACCGGAATCGGACCCGGCGTCAAAATTGATTTCCGCGTCCGCGCCGTTTTCGGATTCCGCGCCGGATTGCGTGTCCGACGAATTTCCGCCGCCGCAGGCGGCAAGGGACAGCGCCATACACAGCGCGAGCGATACGGCAAGCGTCTTTTTCATCATCTTGATTACCTCCCGTGTTCCGCAAGAGATTAATTGATATATAAATTATAACATATCCGGGATTCAATGGCAATATCACGATGATTCTATTTTTA
>CAJOQY010000108.1 GCA_905236835.1 uncultured Oscillibacter sp.
CGTGTTCGCGGAATCAAAGGTAATCGACGTACCGTCATCATCTTTAAGAGTCAGCAAAGCAGTCGTGCCAGAGGCGTAAGCGGCGCGGAGGTTGGCGGCGTCGGTGGATTCGCGGGACGCTTCCAGTTTCGTGGTGAAAATGGGGATCGAAATCGCCACCAAGACGGCGATAATCGCAACCACGATCAGCAGTTCGGCGAGCGTAAAGCCCTGTTTGTTCAGTTTGTTCTTCATAGTAAATTAGGCTCCTTTCGGTTGGCGGCTTGTGTATTTGTATGCCGCCGGTCGGTCTTTGGTTTGTATCTGTTTAATGTGTGGGTTAAATCTATATCAAGCGTCCGATTTCCGGCCCGAAGGGAGCGTTTCAATCGAACGCGGGATTTGCGTCGATTCGCGTTGATATTTAGATTTAGATTCCAATTTCACATGGCGTCATAAAGCGTGAACATAGCGAGATAAACGGATAAGACGATAAATCCCGCGATGACGCCCAGCGTCAATAAAAGGGCGGGTTCCATCATGCCAAGCGCTTTTTGTATCGCCGACTCCAGTTCCTCGTCGTAAAACCGCGCCACCGTGTGCAGGGTTTGCGCCACTTCCCCGGATTCTTCCCCAACGGCGGTCATGTCGATTAAAATATTCGGCATGACGGCCTGTTCCCGCATGGATTCGCCAAGGGTTTTGCCCTCTTCCAAATCGCCCGTTAATTTTCCGATTGACTGACTGATATAATAATTGTCCAGCACTTTGGATGTAATCTGAACGGATTTGTTCATGGTCAATCCGGAGTCAATCAGCGTCGTCATGGAGTTGGCGAATTGGCTCGCGGCGGTCAGAAGGGCGATATTGCCCAGCACCGGAAGTTTTAACTGTAATTTGGCAAGGTTCATCCGGCCTTTTTCCGTGTTGCCGTAAAGTTTGATAAATAACGGAATCGCTACGGCAATCAGGGCGAGAATCAGCAAATTGTTCCGGAAAAAGTTGCTCATCGCGATTAACATTCGGGTCATCAGGGGCAGTTGCGCGTCAAATTCCTCGAACATTTCCATAAACGTCGGGACGACGGCGACCATCAGCACGACAACAACCGCAATCGCCACCAGCAGAACGAATAACGGATACGCCATCGCGCTCCGGACTTTCGCCGCCATTTTCGCCTGTTTATCAAAATGCTCGTGCATACTCTCGAATGATTTCTCAATATTGCCCGATTCCTCGCCGGAATGGATTGTTTCTATAAATGTGATCGGCAATAATTTTTGCCCGTGTTCCGCGAACGACGCCGATATGGATCGACCGTTTTCGACATCTTTTCCGACTTTGTCCAACAGGCGTTTCAGCGTTTTATCCGTTGTGCGTTCGGCGATGAGATTCACCGCCCGCGCCAGCGGCACGCCCGCCTCAAGAATAATCGCGAACTGACTGCACATGACCGTAAACGCTTTGGCGTTCAACCGGTTTCCGCCGACTTCCGCCGCCATAAAATTCGGCTTGGCGACGGCGACTTCCGCCAGTTTTAAGATCATGCCGTATTCTTCTTTAATGCGCCGAGTAGCGTCCACGGCGTTGTAGGCTTCCATAAGTCCGGAGACTTCCTCGCCGTGCCGGGACAAGGCCGTGTATCGAAACTGGGCCATCCCGGAATCGCCTCCTTAGAGATAGATTTCAGATATATGGATGATTATATTTTTTCAAACGGCGAAATCTTGAATTTTCTGTAAATTCTAATCAAAATTTCTAATTTTATATTCCATGCGCTTGTATTGTCTATCGGCATTTCCCGTCAAAACTTAACAGTCTTTCGGAAATATTTTTTTCTTCCTGAGCGGTCTCCGTCATCGCGTTCTATAATCATATACGAAACAAAAAGCGCTTGGAGACAGTTTTTTTCAAAAAATATATAAATTTTTTGAAACCCGCGAAATATGGATACATGAGCGGTTACGGGTGATTTTCCCCGAAACCGCGTTATTTTTTCTTGCTGATGACGCGCAAAACTTCCTCGGAAGTGGTTGTTCCGTCGCGCATTAATCGAAAGGCGTTGTCTCTGAGGGACACAAAGCCGCTTTCCGGACGCTTTAACGCCGTTTCAATCGCTTTTCGTCCGCGCTGTTCATAAATCAACGTACTGACTTCGTCATCAATCATCAGCATTTCAAACACGGCGATCCGTCCGCGATAACCCGTGTTATAGCATTTCGGACAGCCGATCCCACGGAAAAACGGGAATCTTTCATCCGGTTTTAATCCCAGAGACCATAATTCCATATCCGTGGGCGTGTAGCTTTCCCGGCAATAGGGACACACGCGCCGGACAAGCCGTTGTGAAATCACGCCGCGCAACGCGCTCGCGATCACATAAGGCTCCACGCCGATGTCACGCAGACGGTCAATCGTGCCGACGGCGTCATTGGTGTGAATCGTGGATAACACAATATGCCCGGTAATGGCGGCGCGCATGGCGATTTCCGCCGTTTCGCCGTCGCGGATTTCTCCGACGGCGATAATATCCGGATCCTGTCTTAATATAGATCGCAATCCTCCGGCGAATGTCATTCCGGTTTTCTCGTTGATCTGCACCTGATTGACGCCGTCAATGTTATATTCCACGGGGTCTTCCAGCGTGACCAGATTGACTTCGTCCGTGTTTAACTGGTTAATCATGGCGTACATCGTAGTCGTCTTGCCGCTTCCGGTGGGACCGACCAGCAAAATCACGCCGCTTCGGATGCTTAATAATTCATCATATTTGTCCAAGTCCGCGCCGGTCAATCCGACGGCTTCTTTTGTGACCCGTCCGCCGGACTTGTCCAGCAGACGCATGACGATTTTTTCCCCGTATACCGTCGGCAGAGTTGACACGCGAACGTCAATGCTTTTGTCTTTGATCTGCACGTTAAATCGCCCGTCCTGCGGGATACGATGTTCCGCAATATCCATGCTTGACATGACTTTGATACGGGAAATGACGGACGATTGGACATTTTTTGGGATCGTCAAAACACTGCGCATCACGCCGTCAATGCGCATTCTGACGCGCATATGATCTTCTCGCGGTTCCATATGAATATCGCTGGCGCGTTCCGTGACGGATCGTTCCATCATGGAATTGACCAGACGGATTGTAGGCGCGTTTCCCGCCGACGCGTCGCCGATTTGATTGGACACGAACGCGCCCGTTGTGGAAGTCGTATACCCGGCGCCGTTTGCGGCGGCTTCCCGTTTCATATTTTCTATGGCTTTCGCCGCGCCCTCGTTGCTGTATAAAATCTGAATGGCGTGATCCACGCCCTCCTGCGTGGCGATTAAGGGGACAATCTTTTTCCGCACGGCTTTTTTGATCTCGCCGGTGGCGAAAAAATTCAAAGGGTCGCTCATGGCTAAATACAGGACATCTTTTTCCATCCGCACCGGCACGACGTGATGTTGTCGGGCCAGATTTTTCGGCAGAGCCTGCGCCATGTCCGTTGAGATAGATACTTTTGATAAATCAATAAATTCGATGCCAAGCTGCATTTGCAAGGCTTCGATCATCTGGGCTTCCGTGATAATTCCGTTCGCGATCAGCACTGTGCCAAGGCGGTCTTTGCTTTCTTTCTGTAATTCCATACCGCGACGCAAGTCATCCTCGGTAATCGCGCCGGCCGCGACGAGCAGTTCGCCCAGCCGCATAGGGGAGGCCATGAGTCATCATCCTTATTTAAGATACACTCAAAGATAAAATCAACACAAACAAATTAAAACATTAGGGAATAATGCTGATAGTATGATAATAACACATATGTTGGCGTTTGTCAAAAAAATATTCGCCGAATTATATGTGATATTTTCCCGTTTTTTTATCCAAACCGGCGAATTTATATAATAAATTTACTAAAAATGAGATTTTTTGAATCACTTTCATGTAAAAAAATGTAAAAAATAATGGAAATTTTTGATTTTTTTTGTGCAAAACAGCTAATTTTCCGGTTGATTTTCATATGAACACACGAAATTTCGCGAAAAGCGTTTCCGGTCATTGACGGGAAGGGCGTTTTTGCGTAAAATATATAAAATGTATAAGAATATATTATTCAAAAAACGCGGAAATATAGAAATATAAAAATATATCAAAACGCAGGAAAAATCAATCAAGGCGAAAACAAATTCGTAAAAATAAATTTATAAAAGCGGAAAGACGCGGGCCGCGTATTTTATCAGGTCTTTTTGTTTTTATTTGATTCATTTGCGCTGTATTTGTTTATTTGCGCCATATGGAGGGGATTTCAGATGCCTGAATCAACGACCCGCGAATGTTCTCTGGAAGAGTATATCATGTCTCATCTGGATGAGGCAATTGAGCGTGAATATATCAAAGTCTATTATCAGCCGGTGATCCGCACGGTATCCCGCCAGTTATGCGGAATGGAAGCGCTGGCCCGCTGGGAAGATCCCGTATGGGGATTATTGCCGCCGGAAAGTTTTGTCAGCGTTCTGGAAAAACGCCGCCGCATTCATGATTTAGACGCTTTTATCGTCCGGAAAGTCTGCGCCCGCTATCGGGACGCCATGCTCAATCGCGGCGTACTGGTACCGGTGTCGATCAATCTTTCCCGGCTGGATTATGAGTTATGCGATATTTTCAACGTCGTGGAAACGGCTGTGACATCATATAAAGTCCCCCGGAAATCCCTGTGCATTGAAATCACGGAAAGCGCTTTAAATGACCGTGACGCGATCATGCGCCAGTCGATTGAACAGTTTCGCGGCGCGGGTTATCAGGTCTGGATGGATGATTTCGGAAGCGGTTATTCGTCTTTGAATGTCTTGAAAGACTATCATTTTGACGAATTAAAAGTAGATATGTGGTTTCTGAGCGATTTTCACCCCAGATCGAAGCAGATTTTATCATCTATTGTCCATATGGCGAAAGAAATTGACATTCAAACGCTGGTGGAAGGCGTGGAGACGGAAGAACAGTTTCAGTTTTTACGCAATATCGGCTGTGAAAAAGTACAGGGCTATTTATTCGGACAGCCCCGGCCATATCCGGACTGTATCCGGCAGGTTTTAGAGCGCGGCGTGTCCGTGGAAGCGCCTGTGCATCGGAAATATTATGATGATTTAGGGCGTTTAAACGTCCTGAGCGCGACGCCGTTTTTGTCCGCCGTGGATCGTAAAAATTTATCGTCAGGCCGTGAAATGAACAGTATTCCATTGGCGGTTCTGGAACTGCGCGGCGACGATGTGTTTTTATTATTCACAAACGACGCCTTTGACGAGACGGCGTCCGGCGTGGATTGGAATATGGTTTTCGGCGTGCCGGAAAAGCGCCTGTTCCAGCACGATCCCCTGAGTCTGCGGCAGTTTTCCGGTCATATGATTCGCTTATTGGAAGAAGCGCGGGTTTCCGGCGTGGGCAAAATGTATTTCGTCGACAAAGACGAATATTACGAAATGCGCGCCAAACGGATCGCGGAATACCGCGAAATGTCAAGCATTTTATTAAGCATGACGAATCTTTCACGCGGCGCGGAACTGACCCGTCAGGAAAGCCTTGATGAGGGCGTCCGGCAGATTTACTCGATTTATGACCGCGTGGGCATGATTGATTTGAATCAATATTCTTATATGCCTTTATACGCCGATGACCGGGAAGAAATGGACAGCTCAATTAAAAATCCGGCTGAAATCCTGCGAAACTACGCGCGGGACCGGATATTCCCGGAGGACCGGCAGCGTTTTCTGCGTTTCGCGGATCTGGACACGCTGGAAGAAAGAATCATGAAATCAGGCCGGAGCTGGATCAGCGCGTTTTTGCGTTCCAGATTATATCACGGTAATTATATCTGGAAACTTCACACGCTTTTGAAAATCCGTGACGGCGTTTATTTTATACTGGTCCGTGACGCGGAAGAGGAAATCCGGGATTTCCAGTCTTATTACGGCGGGGATGACAGCGAAAATCAAGATGAAAATCAGGCTCTCGCGCCCGCCATGCTGTGGCGGAATTTAATCCGGGGCAGTTCGATTAAATTTTTCTGGAAAGACCGGGACAGACGTTTTCACGGGGCAAGCCAAAGTTTTCTGGATTTTTACGGGTTTCATTCTCTGGATGATATTCTCGGCAAAACGGATGAGGACATGGGATGGCATGTGCATCCGGATTTATACCGCGGCGACGAATGGCAGGTCATCCATGACGGCGCTGTTACGCGTGATATTCTCGGAAGCTGTATTGTCCGGGGGGAGAACAGAAATATTATCGCGAGTAAAATGCCGATTTATGATTCTCAAGGGCATATCGCCGGATTATTGGGTTATTTTTCTGAATTAAAAGAAAAAACGGGAATGCAGTCCGATGAGGATTTCCGCGCCCGTCTCGACGCTTTGACTGGGTTGTTAAACGCGCGCGGAATCGACGAGGCTGTATTCGCCTATCGTGACGAATTTGTCCTGCGCCAGCGGGATTTCGCGCGGATTAATATTATTATCGAGGATTTTTCGGATATAAATCGCCAATACGGCTATGATTTCGGGGATAATTTAATCCGCGCCGTCGCGGACGCCTTGTTGCTTTTATGCGGCAGTACGGCGTCAGTAGGGCGGATTTACGGCTGTCATTATGTGGTTTTATCGCAGTTTCAAGAACGCGAGGAGCCGGAGAGATTATGCGCCAGTATCCGGGAACTGCCCGCGCGGATTCAGGAAGTCGCGGGGACGCCGTTCACGCCGTATTTGTCCGTGGGCTTGTCCATCTATTCTGAAACGGAAAACACGGCGGAACAGGCCAGCGAGGCGCAACTGCGCATGATGTCCGACGATGGGAGCGACAGCGGACGCAATCAACTGCATGACAATATGTCTCAGGTTTTCCGGATGTTTGATAATCTTCCTATTCCATATGCGGTTTATAAATTACAGGTTGAATCCGTCAATCCGGATAATCCGGATGTTGAGAGCGGCAATCCGGATCATGACGCCGGAAACGCCGGGGATATGGTCTTGACCGAAGAAAACGCCGACGCGATGATTTTATACGTCAATCGGGCGTTCGCCCGTATGATTGGGCGTCCGAAATCCACATTGACAGGCAACATCGTCAGCGAACTGTTTCCCATGCAGGGACGGGACTGGAGTCGGATCGCGTACCGCGCCGCCATACTGGGAGAGGAAATCACGGATGATCTGGAATATCAGTTTATGGGAATCCGGATGTCCGTCACAGCCAGTCAGGTAATCGGCCCCGGATATTGCGCGTTTACTTATCAGATTACACGATCCATTTCCGACAAAC
>CAJOQY010000109.1 GCA_905236835.1 uncultured Oscillibacter sp.
AGCGATTTCATAGGGGCCTTGTCCGCTTTTCGTTCCGTCCGTCTCCGCCGATGGAGAAAAGTCTCTTGTGGCGGTCAGCCTTATCAGTTTAGTCACGGCGGATATGCCGCCGCTTCCGGGATAATCTCCGATTAAAGCGACTTCCGGTTTTGTCCCGGCAAACTCATAATCAAAAGCCCACGCGGTACGCCCCGCTTCCACCGCTATCGAAACTTTGGTGAGGTAGCGGAAACGCAGTCCGACGCCAGCGGGCTTGACCATTGGAACTTCGCCAACCGCAATTGGAGTTCCGCTAATCTCATTCAGCGGGAGCGTCAGGATGATGGTCGCGGGATGTTCCGGGTCTTCCGCGTAATAGATCGGAAAGACGTTCCAAAGCAGCCGAAGGCCTTCCATAATATCATAGTAAGTGCATTCGTTTGTATTTACAAGCCGCTTGTATTTCAGGAACAGCCTGTACCTGTCATCGGACATCACATATTCCGGATTATCCGCGCCCGCGAGAACACCCGCTTCCTTACGGGAAAGCGGGATAATCGTGCCGATATAATCCAGATTTTGACCTGTGGCTGTTTCCAAGTCCGTTTTCTCGTTCAAATCCACGAAAACCCGCTCAACTTCCTGAAGCTGTTTTGCGAAAGCGGAAATCAGGGTCTCAATTTTCGGAAGCCCCAAGAACTGCTGGGGCATATCACGAAACCAAGAATCAAGAATCGGCAATGAAGCTCACCTCAATCCTCGTTTCGCTCAGGAGAATTTTCTGCCGCGTCGTGACAATGATATTCTGTTGCCGGTAATCTTCCGCGGACGGCACATATGATTTGGATGCGGAATAAGCCGACAAAATCTCGACGAAAGTCAGCCCCGCCACGGCGTCATAGATGCCTTGATTAAAAAGCTGCGTCAGCATATCAGTCCCAGCTACGAACTCCGCGCCGTCTTCTGACAGCGATTGGATGGTAAGCGCCGAATAATTCACGGGAACTTTTGAGGCGTCTCCATGCAGAACCACTTTCAGCCATGTGTACAAATAATCCGGCCTGTTGAAATGGACCGGGACGGAACCGCCGTAGACGCCGGGAACATCGACGGAAACGCTTCCGTAAGTTTGGATACCGCCAGCCTTCCTTCTCAAAATAGCCTGAGCGATGTCGTCTTCCAGACCGCCTTCCACGATAATTTCAATGCTGTGAGGAGGCAGTCCCCGCGCGTCCGTCTCGTCCGTGTCATTTTCATAGCCGGACGCCGACTCCACATTCGCCACGTTATTCAACAGTTCCGCGACAACGCTTTCAATCATCGTGTTGGAACGGAGCGCGGATTTCGCGAGATATGACTGGCGAAGTTCAATATCCGTTTCCTGATTCCTGCCGTAAACAGGGTCCAGAAGATTCGTAACGGAATCAAATCCGGTGATATTGTTCACCATTTTGCTCACGACTCCATGCGGGATTACGACGCGTCCCCATTCTTCCGCGCTAAAATTCGCAATCGTGGTCACTCTGCTGGTTGTCAGATTCTCCGTCAGAATCAGAACATTACCGCGGGTCTTTAAGTTATCAGAAATAACCAGCGTTTCCGCGTCCTCCACAGAGATTTCATAATCATCGTTATTGATGGCCGCTTTCAATCCGGCGATAATGTCCGCGCTGTTCCCGTTCGTGTTATGATAACTGTACTGAGCGCCATTGATGGTAACGGAGTATACAGCGTCTCGCTGTTCAGCCGCGACAACTACCGCAACCTCATTGAAATTGGAACGCGTAATCTGAAATTCATCCGTAGCGCTCAGCCGTACTTCCGGCATGGTATCCGTGGCAACCCGCGCTCCTTCTCGCACTGTCGTACCGTCTTCTCCCGTACAGTGCAGAGGATATACGGTTTTTCGATTTGGAGACCTTCGGAGGCCCCCATACTGCACGGCGTTGTCCAGATTGACGCCCGTCGCGGTGGCCGGATATTTCGCGTAGTAGCTGTCCTGCGCCACTTCCCAAAGTTCAGCGATCTGATTGCAGAATGTCGTAACCAGAGCGTTCAAAAACGAGGTTTCCAGCAGTCTGGTATCCACGCCAAATCCCGCTGTCAAATCGGCGTGAACTTCTTCTATAATCACGTCAAGACGTTTCAAGACAAATCCACGGTCAGTCACTCCGTAATCCGGCATAAATACTCACCTCTTCTCTGATGGTTTCTTGATCCGTTAGAGCGACAAAGCGAATTTTTCCGCTTCTGGTTTTGTTATCAAGCGTAACCTGAACATCCCGGACATCCGTCACTTCCGGTGTTTCAAAAATTCTGGCTCTGACGAGCGCTTCCAAATAATTAGTGTCCGGATTTTTCTGAGCCATGAAATCGAGATACGGGAGTCCCTCATCACGATTCCAGCGCCACTCGTTCTCGAACATCAGCAATTTAATACGGATTTTCTGAGAGACTGAATTACCAAGCGCAATATCGCCGCGCGGGGAAATATACAAATCACCGTTTTTATCAAGCAAAATATCCATGAGATCATCTCACCCATTATTCATTTTGCGGTTTGCCGGACTTCTGACCGGGCATTGCCGATATGTGCCTGTGCGTATTCAGGTTGATATTGCCGACAGTCAGGATGCCGTTTACAGACACATTTCCGTCAAATGTGACATCGCCTTTTATATCAATTTTCCCGTTGGCAATGACAATCTCCGCCGCTCCGGATATAATAACCACGGCATCCCGCGCGTTCGCTTTCGCCATGGCCGCGTTTCCAACAGGCATCAGTCCCGGAATCACAATTGCGCTGGTTAAATCATAACGAAGCGGCGCTTCTGATTCCGCTCCGCTCAGCCATTCATCCAAATCCGTTTCAGATACGATAATTAGGCAGTCGTCACCGGTTTTGACAGGAAAAGTCAGGCCAACGCTGGCGGTCCGGCAATACGGAAACATAAGCGGCGCGCCTGAAATAACCGGGTATTCCAGCGATACCCCATCCGATGTCAGATATTTTCCCGCCGGTTTTACAACAGCCGTTCCTTTTTCCGGACTGAACGACATAATTTTACCGGGTAAAGCGGTATGAATATCGTTCATGACCGATTTAGCCATATTTTCCACGCTTTGCGCAAATTCCTGATACATACCGCCGTCCCCTCCTCATGACGCCGCTTTTTTATCCAGTCTTGGCAGCGTTTTGATCTCCAGCAACTGAGCGTCGCATACCCAGTCGCCTTCCATGTTGTCGCCGTCAAACGTGATTTTATGGACCCGATAATAACCGTTGGCCGCGCCGCTTTGAATCTGTACGACATCATTGACGCCGATTGCCCCGTTTAAAAAATACTCAACTTCCCATCCGGTTAGCGAATCGCCGCTGTCGGCGCTTTGACTAATTGTGATCCGCTTTGGGATGCTGATAAGCCCCGTGTCACTATTCAAAAGATACCCGTGCGTATTCACGGGTCTTCCCGGCAAAGTGACCTGTATGACGCCGTTCTGAATTGTCCATGCGTGACCGTTCGCTTTCGCTATCCGTTGGAGCGCGTTCTTTCCCTTTCCGACAAAGCTGAATCCGTTCGGAAATTTTGCGAAAGACAAATCTTTCGCAAAGACAATTGACAGGCCCATTTGCCCCGCGATATAAGCGTACAGGTCTTTCGTGTCAACTTTTCCGTTGCGGGAAAATGATATATTGGCGTCTCTCAAACTCACGCGGCCATCGGCCACTTCAATTTCAGTCAATCTATCCGCTCCATCCGGCGTGGTAACGACATATGTGACGTTGCCAGCCAGAATCAAGGACAGATTGCCACCGTATCCGGCCTTCAGTTCCACGATAATGTCTTTCGTATCCAGAATCCGTAAGTTTTGATCCGAAAGATTCCAAATCTGAATTTTCGCGGTATTGGCCGATTCAGCGTCTGACTTCTCGACGGAAAACGAGATGTGAAGGGCATCCTCTTTTTCTCCGTTGATATTTCCGACCTGAAAGCCGGAACCGCCATTTTTTCCGACGCTCAGGATATAACGCCGGTAAAAATTTTCATTCGCCACGCCGTTCATTCCTCCAGTTCCGCGTTTGGGATGTAGACGAACTCAGCGGTTCCGTCATTGAAAGCCTGTCGTCCCACTGTTTCAGATATGGATAAACATCCAAAAATTCCATTCGGAAGATTTTGATCCCTGTAATATTGCAGAAGTGGAAAATTCGGGACAATCCGTGTCATGGCAATAATCGGATTCCGGTTTTCATCAAGGATTCCAAAGCTCCAGTAATCATATCGCTCATTATAAGTGAATCTCAGGCCATATATCTTTCCGTCAACAGACAAATCCGAGACGCTGTCGTTCATATCCGGGACTTTGATAAATAACATTCCGGTCCCGCCTCCTAAATAAATCCAAGCCCGTTCGCGACGCCGTATAAAATAGACGCGCTTTTTTTCGCCTCGACGGATCCGCCGCTCTTTTTTGACGCGGAGCCGCTGGAAGCGCCGGAGCTTTTAGATGAACCGCCGGATCCGCCGCTGGAACCGCCGCTGGAGCTTCCGGATCCGCTCGCGGATTTCTTTCCACCAGAAGATCCGGAACTGGACTCCACTGAACTTGTATGGGTCACAGACGAGCCGTTAGATGATGTCTTGGATGTGGACGCCGTTCCCGCGCTTGCCTCGGATTTGCCGGATTTCAGAATATACGACGGAATCTCCGCTGTCTTTCGGGATGTCACTCTGATTTTCTGCGCTGTCAGCGTAATCTCACGAGCATAGCCGATGTCACGCGATTTTTTGACGGAGATGCTCGTAATCCCCATATCCGTGTAAATCGCGTCCGACGTGACAATTTTTACGATCTCTTTATTCATCCACAGGCTTTCAATTTGATTGCAGATTTCCAAAACTCTGGTATTGGATGTCCCGTGCCGGTATAACCATGTAACCGGCGTATTGCTGACGTATAATGTCATTTGAAGCGTCAGCGGATTCAAGATTATCGTATCCGACACGGGAAATCCTTCTTCCACGGGATAAACGGGAATCGTGGCGGACATGGTTTTTGTCTCGTCAATCAGGGCGTCAAATTCAATACCGGCAATCGAAACGGGTCTTAAATTGCTTCTTGCCATGTGACTTCGCCCCCTTTATGAATACTGAAGCGCTCTCGCCATATAATCCGTGGCGTCGGACGCGGATTTTTTCATCGCCCTTGTCACATTCCGCGCGCCTTCCGTACTGCTTCCGTTATAAGTGTTGTCTATATTCACATTTTGCGTAATATTCGATGTCCGATTGTTTACCATGGATGTCGCCGCTGTCGTCGCTCTCGCGGTCGCGGCTTGAGTAAGCAGCGAAACGTCTTGCAACAAACTCTGAATTTCGCTGATGATGTCTCCTTCGCCGCTTTCAAATCCCCGCGCTAATCCGCTGGTAAAGTCCGGCATCCAGCTTTCATAATCTTTCAACGGCCCTTTGTCCGGAACCGAGAAATGCAGATAAGAGCGAATGTTCTCCGCTACGCTTTGAACCGCGCTGGCGATAGCGCTGACGCCTGACATGATTCCGTCTCGGAGACCATTGATGAAGTCCGCGCCCCATTGCACGGCCTGAGACGGTAACGATTGCAGAAAAGACGCCGCCGCGTTCAGGCCTGTTGAGAGCGTTTCGCTGATTCCGGCTATGCTGGACGCCGCGCTTTCTTTCGCGCTCTCAAAAGCCAAAGCGAACTGTTCCCTGATTTGCGTTCCGATCCCGGAAATGACATCTGTCAAAACACTGGCTCCGTTCTCCAAGCCGGACGCGAGGCCGCGCATGAAATCCGGCATCCAGCTTTCATAGTCGGTAAGCGGACCGGTATCAGGCGTCGAGAAGTGCAGATAGGATCGAATTGTTCCAGCCAATCCGCTTGCCGCCGACGTAACTTTTCCTATCGAGCCGCTAATACCGCTGGCAATCCCGGACACAAGATCAGAACCCCAACTTACGGCGGATGAGGCCAGCGACCTGACATAGTTCGCGGCTGAGTCCATCCCGGCTCTAATCGCTCCCGTGACTTTTCCCATATTCGCGGTCACGCCGGAAGCCAAACCCGAAAATACGCCGTTAAAATTGCTGGCGATTGCTCCCAGTCCATCGCTGACCGCGCTCCGAGCGCTTGCTATAGCGTTCGATACGGAAGCTCTTACGCCATTCATGGAGCTGTCCGCTATGGACTGAACGCTTCCAAATGTCGAGGAAACAACGCTTTGCGCCGCGCCCATCGCCGTGGAAACAACGGAGTTGACCGCTCCGAACGCGCCGGTAACGGATGACCGGACTGTCTCGGCCACGGTTTCAACCGCGCTTTGGATGCTGTTCCAATCGGACTGAATCCGCGTTACGGTTTCGCTCATGACATTGCCGACAGTTTCACGCACAGAGTTGAAGGCGTTCGTCACGCTTCCGGGAATCGCGTCGCTGACCGAATTGATTACTCCGGTTACGCCTTCCCAAACTGAGGCGAACAGAATCTTTACGCCGTCCATACCGGATTGGATCGCGGACGCAATTCCGTTGACCAGCGAGTTGACGGCATTTGTCACAATATCCGCGTTTCCGCTGATTCCGTCAGCCAAGCCGCGCATGAAATCCGGCATCCACGCCTCAAAATCCGTCAAAGGTCCCTCGTCCGGTACGCTGAAATGCAGGAAAGACCTGATTCTCCCCGCCACATCCGTTACGGCTCCGATAACATTTCCGACCGTGTTCCGAATGCCGCTGGCAATGCCGTTGATAATATCCGCGCCCCACGCCATGGCTTGCGACGGAAGCGATTGGATATAGCTGACAGCGGATTGCATTCCGTTGACGATGGCGTTTTTCACATTTCCCATCGCCCCGGTGACGCTGGATACCATACCGGAAAACGCGCCGCTGACATTAGTCTGAATAGCGCCCAGAACGCCGGAAAACGCGGCGCTTACGGCATCCATCCCGGATGATACAAGGCTTTGCGCGGTTCCCATAGCCTGACTGACAGTAGACTGAATCGACGCAAACGCCGTCATTACGGCGCTTTGAATATTCCCGACAATCGAAACGACGGCGGACTGAATCGCCGTCCACGCCCCCTGAATCTGATTAAACGCATCGGAACTGTTTCCCGCGATAAAAGACTGAATCGCTCCGAACGCGCCGAAAATCGCGGTCTGTACGCTCTCAACCGCCATAACAATATTTTCCCGAATCCCTGTCCAAACAGCAGATAGGAAAGAACCGACGCCGGATTGCGTATTGATAATAACAGTTTGTATGCTGTTCCAGACTGTCTCCACGCCCGACAGAATGGAACTCGCGGCGGCTGTTACATTGGCGCTAATCCCGATCAATTTCTCACTGAGAACCGTTTCAATCCCGCTCATTACGGAATTGGAACTGGATTTCATAGATTCAAGCGCGGATGTTACGGCGTTGTCAATCCATTGCCACGCGGAGACCGTGGCTGTTTCGATAGCGTTCCACGCGGACGCCGCCGCGTTCGAGATTTCACTGAAAACGTCGACAAAGCCGTTCAAAACGCTGAAATCCATATTGCCAAGAGCGTTAAATATATTTCCCCAGCCGGATTGGAACATCTCTCCAACGCTTACCAGTCCGTCTTTTACGATGTCGCTGATACCGCTGACCAGATTTCGCACCGCTTCGGAAACCGCGCTGTCCCCGTTCTCAATTCCCGCCGCGAGCTGATTCATCATGTCCGGCATCCAGCTTTCCATATCCGTCAACGGCCCCTCATCGGGAACGCTGAAGTGCAGGAAAGCCCGGATTTTATCGGCTACTCCGGTTACAGCGTCGGCTACCCACTGAATCCCGGACTGGATTCCGGACACAAGATTGCCAATCAAATCCGCGCCCCACTGGTACGCCTCGCCAGCGAGATTCACGATGAAATCTTTCGCGGCGTTGAAACCGTCAGCGACCGTCTGTCTAATTGCTCTGATATTCTCACTGACGGAACTTACGATGCCGCCCCAAATGGAGGATACCGCGCCGGAAATCGCGCCCATAACGGAGGACACAGTAGCCGACATTTCGTTCCACTTAGCGGATACGACGCCGCTTGCCGTCTCCAACGCGCCGGAAGTAGCGTCGACAGCGGCTTGCCATTTTGACGAAATCCAGCCGTTGACAGCCTCCATCGCGCCGGAGACTGTCTCCGTTACGCCGCCCCACACGGATGACACCGCGTTTTGAATTACAGTCAGAGCGCCGGAAACCGTTTCTTTGGCGGCCTCCCACTTTGAGGAAATCCATCCGCCGATGGCGTCCATGGCGCTTGACACTGTTCCGGCCACGGCGTTCCACACAGATGATGTTACGCCTTGAATAGTATCGAGAGCGGATGACACCGCCGATTTCGCGGCTTCCCATTTGCTCGTCACGAAACCGTGAACAGCCTCCATAGCGGACGAAACTGTTTGGGAAATCGCGTTCCACGCGTCTGAAACGGCGTTTCGGAGACCATCCAGAATCGGAGACACAACAGACTTAATCGCGTTCCACACCTGTGTGATTTTGGCGTGAACCGCGTCCATAGCCCGACCAATCAGGATATGAATCGCCTCGAAAATCGTCTCAAATAAATATCCGAACGCCGTCAGCAACGGCTCAATTGTGGAGTAAATACCGTTCCATACAGACGTAATTCGATCCCATATTCCGCTAAGGACGGATGATATTGCGCTTGAAACAGCGTTCCAGATTGATCTGATAAAATCCGCGATTCTTTTCAGAATCCCGGATACCGTCTCATATACAGCGGTCCAAGCGGAGGATACCGTGTCGCCTATGCCTGTCAGGATATTTACGACTGTCTTTTTTACGCTGTTGAACGCTTCGATCGCGCCTGTTTTTATCTTCTCCCAAGTTTCGGACAAAAAATCGGCAATCGAACCCCAGAGGTTGACGGCGAACTCTTTCACTTCGTCCCAGTGGTTATATAATACGACGCCAATGGCGACCAAAGCGGCAATCGCCAAAATAATCAGCCCAATGGGGCTGGTCAGGAACGCGAACGCCGCGCCGAGAGCGGATGTGACGGTCGCCGCGACGCCAGCCGCGGCGGTCCACGCGGTTGTCGCCGCTGTCAATACGCCGGACGCGACGGCGGCTATCCCGGACGCGGCTCCCATTGCCCCCATCGCGAGCGTATGCGCGGCAGCCGCGGCTCCGGAAGCGATCCCCATCGCGCCCATTGCGGCGGTCTGCGCCGCTGTCGCGATTGCCGCGCCGATACTGGCGGCGTTATACGCTATGATGAGAGCCGTAATCGTGCCAACCGCCACGCCGAGCAGTTCTATCGCCATTTTGTGTTCCGTAATGAATCCGGTAACATTGCTGATTATATCGCCAACAGAGGAAAAAGCGGCGGATACCGTGTCCCCGACAATATCCGCAACGCTGGAAAATACATCTATGGCGTTTCCAACCACATCCACGATAGTGAGGAACACGTTTATCGCGGTTTCGATGACCGCGCCGATGACACTAAACGCGGTGGAAACAATACCGACGATTGTATCGCCCCAGCGATCCCAAAACGCCTGAACAAGATTCAGAACGGAACTGACAACCGTCAGCACAATATTCATCGCCGCCGTGACAACGGAAATAATCGCGCCAAGAACAGATCCAAGAGCATCGCAAATTCGTTGCCAAATGGCAAGGATTTTGTCTTTCAGCGAGGTGTTCTTGTCCGTTATGATGTCATAGAGGCCGCCGAAAACCGCTTTGGCAACTGTCGAAATAACGCTCCAAATCAGCTTCAGAATTTGCAGAACCACAGACCACGCTTTCTGAAACACGCTTTGAACACGCTCCGCGTGTTTCTCTATCACGCCTCTGATTGTTTCCACAAAGATACCGGCCATCTGTCTAATGGTATCCCATACATTCATCAGGAACTGTTTGACAGCGTTCCATGCGGATATAATCTTCTGTCTGGCATTGTCCGCCCCGATTCCGGCCTTGTCAAAAAGCGTTCCGATGACGGAATTATTTCCGCGCATAAACTGGATGAAATCTTCAATAACCAGTAACAAAATCGCCACAACCGCAATGATAGCGAGGACTTTCAATCTGGCAAGAATCATGGCTTTGTTCACGGCTTTGAAAGCCTCCGACAACGCTTTCAGCTTGGCGATGATTTTCACCTTCGCGATGGCCGCGACGGAAACGGCGGCAAACGCGGCGATTACAGCTCCCAATATTCGGAACACATTCTCCAAGCCGCCGAGTTTTTCCGCGATCCGCGTTACCGTGCCAATAGCGCTTTCGATTCCGGAAACCAGCGCGTTAAAAACATTTCCCCCAACGCTGGAAAGCGCGTCGGCAAACGATTTCCATACGGTCATTGACCGCGTGACAGCGGTTTTGATTGACTGCCCGAGCCGCTCCATAGAAGGCTGCAATTTCTTGACCAGAGCGTGGATTCGCTCGAACGCGTGAAGCAACTTGTTATTCTCTTCAGTGTCGCCAAGAATTGCCTTCGCAAGCCCGGTGGCGAGCTTGATTCCCTTTGTTTGCAAGTTTGTCCATGCCGTATAAATCGGGATAAGCTGACCGCCAATGGATTCTTTTAACTCATCAACCGCCGCTTTCTGCCGCCGTTGGGCCGCCTCGTAGGAATCCATGCTTCGGACGCAGTCTCCTATAGCGTCCGGCGACTGCCGGAGAATCGCGTTATAGTTGACCTGCATTTTTTGCAACTGATTGAGTTTGTCATATTTTCCTGACAAGCCCATAGCTTCCATCGTTTCCGCTCGCGTGACATCGTTTAAAACCGCGCCAAGGGCTTTCGCCGCCTCCGTTTCTCCCATAACGGCTTTCGTCATGTTGTTGACGGCCATCGTCTCATCCAAATTGGCGAATGAGGCCAAATCCAAGGCAAGGCTTGTCATTTCCTCCGACAGCTTCGCGCCTTCCTCACGGGTCATGCCAAAGCCGACCAGCAGATTCTGCTGATCGGCCAGATACATTTTGATGGTGTTTTTGTTCCGCCCCACGGAATCCGCGAAATTCGTCGCCCATTCATCGACTTCTTCGTTGATGCCTTGGAACACCACGTCGAATTTGTTCCGCATTTCCTGCACATTGGACGCGGCGGCGACGCACTCGCTGGCGAGGCTGGACAGCTTCTGGACAGAGAACACAACGGCGATACTGCCCAGCAGCTTTGTCGCGAAATTTTTGATGCCCTCAATACTGCTCTTGGCCTGAGACTCGCTGCTTTTGTCAACCTCAAAGCCAAACGCTACCGCTATGTCTCTGATCGTCAATTCCTGTTCACCTTCTTTGCCGCTTCGTCAGCTTTTCCTTGCTCTATGTCCCTCTCCATATCGTACAACGCCCACAGTTTCAGCATCTCATCCAGCGTATAGACGTTTTTCATCTCGAACATGGACGCTCTGCGGGCATTGATGAGGGAATACATTCGTAATTCCAGTTCACTGAATCTGG
>CAJOQY010000110.1 GCA_905236835.1 uncultured Oscillibacter sp.
AAATATTTGTTTGAATATGATTTATATTATTTTTGACGCGGATTTGGAGGTTTAAATTTCATGAGCAGTCTTGTGATTGTGGAATCCCCCGCGAAAGCGAGGACGATTGAGAAATATCTTGGCAAAGATTACGAAGTCAGGGCCAGTATGGGACATTTGCGGGATCTGCCCAAAAGTAAATTGGGCGTGGATATAGAGCGGGATTTTGAGCCGGTTTACGAGCCGATCAAGGGCAAAGAAGATTTAATAAATGATTTAAAACGCGCCGCGAAAAAAGCGGATGTGATTTATCTGGCCACGGACCCGGACCGGGAAGGCGAGGCGATTTCATGGCATCTAAAAGCGCTGCTGAATCTGCCGGACGAAAAAGCGCGCAGAGTGACGTTTAATGAAATCACAAAACGCGTGGTGCGGGAGAGTATCAGCGCGCCGCGCGAGATTGATCAGGATCTTGTGGACGCCCAGCAGGCGCGGAGAATTCTGGATCGTCTGGTGGGATATAAACTCAGCCCGTTATTGTGGAAGAAAATCCGCCGGGGCTTGTCCGCCGGGCGGGTGCAGTCCGTCGCCACGCGCATGGTGGACGACCGGGAGCGCGAAATCGAGAATTTCAAGCCGGAAGAATACTGGACGCTCGACGCGTGGCTGGAAGGCGCGGACGAAAACGGCAAAAAATCGCCGTTTCTATCGCACTGGCACGGCACGGACGGCAAAAAGGGCGAATTGCGCACGGAAGAGGATGTCAAACAGGTCGTTCAAGAAATCGAACATGAGGATTTTATTATTCAAAAAATCAAGCGCGGGGAGAAAAAACGCAATCCGTCGCCGCCGTTCACGACTTCGACGTTACAGCAGGAGGCGTCGCGTAAATTAAACATGACGCCGCGCCGGACCATGATGATCGCCCAGCAGCTTTATGAGGGCGTGGAAATCAGCGGAGAGGGCGCCGTCGGCTTAATCACTTATATGAGAACGGATTCGCTGAGATTGTCGGAAGAGGCGATTCAGGCGGCGCGGGAGTTTATCGAAAATCGCTATGGAAATTTATATAAGCCCGAACAGCCCCGGCGTTACAAGGCCAAAAGCGGCGCGCAGGACGCCCACGAGGCCATCCGGCCAAGCGACGTGTTCCGGACGCCTGAACAGGTCCGGAAAGATCTGACGCGTGAGCAGTATGTTTTATATAAATTAATCTGGAGCCGGTTTTTGGCCTGTCAGATGTCCAGCGCGGTGTTTGACGCCGTGTCCGTCGAGATTCAGGCCGGACGGCATGATTTCCGCGCCAACGCGTCTGTATTAAAATTTTCAGGCTATACGGCTGTATATGAGGAAAGCAAAGACGAGAAAAGCGGCGGCGCGGCGGATTCCAGCGGCAATATCGCCGCGTCCCTGCCGCCGTTGGAAGAAGGACAGATTGTTGATTTACAGCGCGCCTTGCCCGAACAGCATTTTACACAGCCGCCCGCCAGATATACCGACGCGAGCTTGATCCGCGCCATGGAAGAACAGGGAATCGGACGCCCGTCCACTTACGCGCCTACGGTCAGTACGATATTAGATCGGCAATATGTGATGAAAGAGGGCAAAAATCTTAAAATCACGAATCTTGGCCGCGTCGTGACGGAATTAATGAAAGAAAGATTCTCCGACATCGCCGATTTGAAATTCACCGCGCGGATGGAAAATGAACTGGATGAAGTCGAGGCCGGAAAAGCCGACTGGAAAGGCGTATTAAGAAATTTTTACGCCGGATTTGACCATGATTTACAGACAGCCGAAAAAGCGCTGGAAGGAATTCATATCAAGATCCCGGATGAAGTGACGGAGGAAATCTGCCCGGAATGCGGGAAAAACCTTGTGGTGAAACATGGACCCTTCGGACTGTTTCTGGCCTGCCCGGGATACCCGGAATGTCAGTTTACCATGCCGCTGGTGGAAGTCATGCCGGGACGCTGTCCGAACTGCGGCGGAAGATTGTTAAAGCGCACCGGCGTCAGTCAGAATACAAATAAACAATACGTCTATTATTGCTGTGAGAATCAAGTGACGACAAAACATCACGCGCCGACGTGTGATTTCCGCACTTGGGACGTACCGTTAAAAAATGACTGCCCCGTATGCGGTCATACGCTGTTCAAACGCTCCGGACGCGGTTTCCGGAAACCGTTCTGTATCAATCCGGACTGCCCGAATTTCGTACCGGAAGATCAGCGCGGTTATCCCAAAAAGAAAGCCGAATCCGAAACCGGCGATACAAACGCGGATATTAATGCCAATCCAGCCGCCGAAACAGCGACGGCGAAAACGACAAAATCAACCGCGAAAACGACAAAAACCGCCGCCAAAAAATCAACGGCGAAAACAACAAAATCAGCCGCCAAAAAATCCGACGCGGATACGACGGCGAAAAAGACAAGAAAATCCAAAAAATCCGGGGAGGACGCCTCATGACGGATCAAAAAAGCGTAACGGACGCGAATATCGATCATCACAAGCGCGTGACGGTCATCGGCGCGGGATTGGCCGGGAGCGAATGCGCGTGGCAATTGGCGAAACGCGGAATCCATGTGATTTTACGCGAAATGAAACCCGAAAAACATACCCCCGCCCATGTGACGGGGGATTTCGCGGAATTGTGCTGTTCCAATTCCCTGCGCGGCGAAAGCCTGAGCAACGCCGTGGGATTATTAAAAGAAGAAATGCGGCGTCTTGATTCGCTGATTCTCTCCTGCGCCGACGCTACCCGCGTCAACGCCGGGGGCGCCCTCGCCGTGGACAGAAACGCGTTTTCCCAACTTGTCACACGACGGATACGCGATTGTGAAAATATACAAATTATCCCCGGCGAAGTGACGGAAATCCCCGAAAATCCGGATGAGAATATCATTATCGCGACCGGGCCTTTGACTTCCGACGCGCTCGCGGATTACTTGCGCCAATCGCTGGGCGCGGATTTCGATTTGAGTTTCTACGACGCCGCCGCGCCGCTGATCGCCTTTGACAGCGTCGACATGGATTCCGCGTGGATGGGATCGCGCTATAACAAAGGCACGGCGGATTATATCAACTGTCCCATGAATGAGGCGCAATATCTTGATTTCGTCCGCGCGTTGGCGACGGCGCAAGAGGCGGAAGTACACGGATTTGAGGACAACAAAGTTTTTGAGGGCTGTATGCCCGTTGAGGTGATGGCGCGGCGCGGCGTGGATACCCTGCGATACGGGCCGCTGAAACCGAAAGGTCTGCCCGATCCGAAAACCAACCGGGAGCCTTACGCCGTTGTCCAACTGCGGCAGGACAACGCCGCCGGGACGGTTTACAATCTTGTGGGCTTCCAGACGCATTTGCGATTCCCGGAACAGAAGCGCGTATTCTCCATGATTCCCGCGTTGAAAAACGCCGAGTTTTTACGCTATGGCGTCATGCACCGGAACACGTTTTTAAATTCGCCGAAGGTATTAGACCGCTATTATAGATTAAAATCCAAGCCTTATATCTCATTCGCCGGACAGATTACGGGCGTGGAAGGCTATGTGGAATCGGCGGCGAGCGGATTATTAGTC
>CAJOQY010000111.1 GCA_905236835.1 uncultured Oscillibacter sp.
CCGCAACAAATCCGGACCGCCAAGACCCGTAATCGCCGTGACGGATAAAGCTATATCATATTCCCGGACTTTCCGCCCCATCTCGATGATTTCATTTGACAGATGCCCTTTGCGCATATTTTTTAATATCTTATCGCTTCCGGATTCCAGACCCATATAGACCATGACAAGGCCTTTTTCGCGTAAGATTCTCAATTCCTCCGGCGTCCGGATTTTGATACTGGCCGGGGACGCGTAGCAGGTCACGCGCGGGCCGCCCGGATATAATTCCCGGATTTTGTCTAAAATAATATATAAATCTTTCGCCGGACGGATCAGCGCGTCCCCGTCGGCGAGAAAGATTTTCTTGACAACCGGATAAACCGCCCGCGCCGTTTCAAAATCTTCAAGAATCTCATTCAATGGCCGGAGCGCGAATTTTTTCTCCCGGTACATCGAACAGAACGCGCAAGTATTATGACTGCAGCCGTATGTGACCTGTATAATCAAACTATACGCCTCGGACGGCGGCCTGTAAACATCGCCGTAATATCGCATACGCGGCGCCCCTTTTTATTTTATTTTTATTTTATTTAAAAACCGGCTTCTTCCCCGGTCAAGTCCTGTCATAAACTTCAAGAATCCCCCCGGCGCTTTCGCGCCTTCCCCCCTTTCACAAGGGGGGCTTTCTCCGGAGTTACGTTTCCCCTTGTATGGCCCCCCTTGTCAAAGGGGGGTGGCGGCGTTAGCCGCCGGGGGGATTCAAGCCTTGATATATATTATAACGTCAAAAGCCATTTCACGTCGTCGAAATCGGCGAGGCGGTTATGGGCAAGCGCGTTGCGGATTTTGCGGCATAATCGAACGGTCTCCAATTCCGACGGCAGGACGGAAAACGCCGCGCGCGTGATTAAAAAATGCAGGGAGCTGATTTCCAGATCAAACGGCTCGTCAATGCGTTCGCCGTTGCCGTTGTCGATTGGAAGATACCCGGCGATTTCTTTTTGATATTTTGAGATAATCGACAGCCGACAGCGTTCGAGCAGCGGGAAAAGCTGAACGATCATGGCGCGCCAGACCGCGCTGGAAATTTCGCTTTCTCTCATATCCGGGAACGCGTTCCCGGCGGAATCGCGGCATTGCGCAATCGTCCGTTTCACGGCGGCGACGGGATTGGATAATAATAAATCGCCGGTATCACATAAAGCGGCGCAGAATTCCGGGTAATTCCCCCCGACGGACGCCGCCAGTTCCGCCAGATACCCGCGCAGGGCGGGCGATTCAAGCCGGGATTCGATCTGTGATTCCGGTTGCGTCTCCGTTTGCGCTTGAATCCGCGATTGAGTTTTTGACTGAACCTGTCCGGACGCCAGTTCCAGACAGAATACGCGGCAGTCGTAATCTTCCACGCGGCAATCCAGCCATTCGGGGAGAAAACGCGGCGGCGCGGCGATTGGGATTCCGGGATAGCCGGAGGATAAATCCGGCCCGTCGTATTCGATGATAAACGCGGCGTGGTGATCCAGTTCTTTTTCATGCGCGGCGGCGGCATAAAGCGTGACAAACTCAATCCATTGGGACAAAACCTGTTCCGTATGAACGCCCGTGATGTAAATATCATAATCGCATAAAGACAAGTCATCGCGCGCGCCGAGATACTGCGCGATTTTAACGCCCGGCCAGTAATCGGCCTGTACGTTCGGCGGACAGAGTTTTTTTAAGATATAAAAATCCGGCGGGCATTCCGGCGGGTCCGGCCACGCCAGACGCTTTAATCCGCGGTCCGCGCTGAACGATTCGCGGCGCAGGTCGATTTGATTGTCAAAATAATCCCGCCAAGGGAATTTCGCCGGGACGCGCAGGACGGCGGACTTGCCGTCCCGCTGTACGTCCGCGATTTTGGATAATAATCTTAACGAATTGCCGATCTGACCCCACCACACCGCGCCCGCGTCATTCGCGGGATGAATCAAATTCGCGGCTATGGGATTCAATCGGATCCCTCCTCGGTTTGAGAGAGTTTCTCGAAAGATTCCTCGATTTTGGATAATTTCTCGAAAATTTCCTCATCGGAGCCGAGCAAATCCCGGAAGTTTTTGGACGCCAATAAATAGGTATTGGGTCCGATGCCGCGCAGGATGTTTAAATCCTGTAATTCCTGCATCAACGCGTCTGTTTTTTCCTCTCCGAGATTTTTCAACTGGCTGATGCCCAGTTCCTCCGCGTGGCGCATGACATCTTTGGCGCTGTAACCGCCTTTGGACGGCTCGGCGGAGTACATATAGCCGATTAACAGCGTTAAGGGATAATAACTGCCGCCCTGATCTTGGTCTAATCTTAACGTGATTTCAAATTTCTCGTGAATCTGCTCGACGAATTCGCGATCCGCCATCACGCGCCGCAAATGTTCGCCGGTAATCACATAAGGCGGCGTGTTTTTGACATCATAACCGGCGTAATCCGCCGCGCGGAGGGATTCGACAAGTTTCTGACAATATAACTGGATCAAGCCGGGGAAATAGTTCACCGTCGCCAGAATCTGCGATACCGTGACTTTGTCGGGGAGGGATAACCCCAGATAGCTCAAAGGCCCGGTCAATAATTCCTGCGCTTCCGGCGTCCGGAACGGCGTGATTTTCAGCGACGGCAAATGCGTAATCACGGAATTTCTGCCCAGCGCCACTTCGCGATTAAATCTTACGATATTATGCAGACCGGCCAGAACAAATTTAAATTGCCCCGGAAGCGCCTGCTGCACGTCTTTCAATTCGGCCAGAGGCTTATAATTATATTGCCCGCAGTCCGTAATAAACGTATCGGCTTCGTCCAGCATGATTAATAAATATCTTATATCATCCTGAGAGCGCAGACGCTGACGAATCGCCTGACACAGCGCCTCCCAGTCGTCCGTGATAAAATGATTCTCCAATATGCCAATTTCAGACAATTCGCGCGATAAGCGCCGCGCGGCGTCGGAACAGCCGCAGTCATGAATGTCGACAAACACGGCGCGGCGGCCCTGACTGCCTTCCAAATCGCCCCGCGCTTTTTTAAACAGCGCCGATTTGCCCAGCTGACGCCCGCCGTAAATCAGATTCACGCCGTCAGGCTGTTCGATTTTTAACAACTCGTCTTTGCGGCCTATAAAAATCTCCGGCGGCATCGTGTGCGACGATTCCACGACATAAGGCTGATAATATGAAAACGGAATGCCAATCGCCATTAAAATTTTATTAATTAAATTTTCATTATATACATCGGCGAGATGGCATAATAAAACCCGATCTATCACAAGATACACATTCCGCAGGCCGCTTTCTTTTTCTTTCAATTTGCGCGCCAGCGCCCGCCGGTCCGCGCCGCCAAGCGCGTAATCCAGCAGGATTATTTTGTTTCCGTCCAGAGAATCCAATATCCGGATTTTTTCGTATAATCTATCGCAGTCATACGCGCCGTATAAGCAGACAATATACATACTTTCGCGGTCTAATCTGGATCCAAACGCCGCGATGGGATGCAGCGGCGCGGCCATGCGGTCCGAACGGGTCGTCCGCGTCGCCCGGTAAATCTCCGTCCGGCTGTCCCCGGGGAAATCATACTGCTCCACGCGCAGATTACGCCAGCCTAATAAATCCAAAAACTGCGCCATGCGCGGCGGATTGCTCGGATTGCCGTTGTTTAACCAGCAGTCTATTAATCTCTGCGCGCCTTTGGCGTCTTTGTTTCTGACCCGCGCGCGGCCCATTAAAATCCCAAGAGACCGCCCTGTATCGGCCACCCGGCGATAGCACTCGACATAGTGCGTCCAGAAATCTTCCAGATACCCAAGCGCTTCCGGCTGCTGGACTTCCAGAGAAAAATCGCCTAATCTGATTCTCTGCATCCAGTCCTCCGCGACGATGAAATTCTGCTGTTCGATCTGCGTCTGAATCGCGTCGGCGTAACCGGGATGGCGGTCAAACTCCTCCTGATTGGCGGACAATAACGCGTCTAACTGCTCTTCCAACTGCTGTCCGTACTGCGCGGCGCTGGCGTGAATGCGCTCCTCCGCGTGGACTAACAAACTCGCGAAAAAGCCGAAATTCTTTGTCCGCAGACTCTCGGCGTACCAGTATTTGACCGTATCCATCAGATTATAGCAAAACGCGTCGGAACGCATAATCTGCCCGTAATTCATGGCGAGCGCGTAACTCTCCTGAAACGCGCGGAATCTCATCCGCGCCTGCATGGCCGACTGCGCGGCGAACTGATCGGCGTTGTCTGGCCGCCGGATCATATCATTTTCATCAAGGCCGCCCGTCGCCGCCAGATACGCGAAAATCCGATCCGCCGTGCCGTAATTATTGCGCGCTTTGTCCGGCCCGTAAATCCGCTCGATATGCGCGGAGAAATCCTCGTCGCGTTCCTCCAAATGCCGCCGGATCCGCGCTAAAATATTAAACTCCGGCAGCGCGCAGAACGTGGACGACAAATCCGGGCTGAAATCCTCATCCAATAAAATCTCATCGCTGTATAAAAACTCCGCGTATAAATAGCGTTCCTGTCCGAAATGCCAGCCGCCGTCCACGCGCATGGACAACTCCCGCGCCGTATAGCCGATTAATTCCATGCCCATTTTCATTTCGGGATCAAAATTGCTCTCCCGCGATTCCAGACACCGCGCCGACAGTTCTTCCAATTGATCCGATAACCGCGGCTTTAAGCGATTATAAATCTCCTCGCCGGATTTGGTCCGATGGCTGATCCCGGCGCCCTGATCCGTCAGCGCGTACCAGCGGCAAACCGCGCCCAAGATTTCAGAAATACTGGAACGCATATTATTGCGCCGGTTGCCCTGCAATGTGGAATTCACTTTCTTGACCTGCAAACTCCGAACCGCCAACACCCACGCCTCTTCAATCAGGCCGTCAATCGGCCCGACGCTGATCTGCTTGGCCGTAAAATCCATGTCGCCGTCCAGAAATCTCTCGGCGAAACGCGCTTTCTCCGCGTCCAGAGCCTTCTGATCCCGTTCCATGACATGACGCAGCAGTTCGGCAAGATACCCGTCACGGGCGAATAATATTTTCTTCGTTTCTAATAATCTTTTAAATCTCACGCTCTCGCGCGGGACGGTTAATATAAATTTCTGATATAATTCGCCCGCGTATGAAACCACGGATTCCAATTCTTCCTGCAATTTTTTGGCGTCCCGGTTCCGGTATTCCGCGTAAATATCAAACGCCACGCCCGCGGAAGATCGAAATTCCTCCAACGTGTCATAAATTTCGCGCAAAGCGGGCAGATCCTGCGCGATTGTAATGCTGTCCCGCAGGCTCTTGGCGTTGTAATCATATTCGCGCCCGGACATGAACGCCGTTCTCAGAAAAGCCGCCGCCATACAGCAATCCGTCAAAATCGGATAATCCGGATCGCCCGCGCCGAGAGAACCCAACAACGCCGACACGCTGTAATCCGGCGACGCGGTTATATCATGCGCGGCCAGCGCGACGGAACGATACGCCGGCAGAATCTCCGGATTTAATTTCGACGCGGCTTTCAGCCATGCCGCCGCCGCCGGGACCGCCCCCGGACCCGTGAAATTCAACGCCGTGTCAATCGCCTCGCGCTTTGTCATGCGCAGGGCTTCCCAGCCGTCACGGTCCTCATATGGGACCGTCTCCATCTCCTCGTCGCTCTCGTCAATCTGATGATTTTCCGGCGTGACATTCTCCCAGATATTATTATTAATATTAATATTATTTATATTATTTTCTATATTATTAATATTATTTCCATCATTTTCGCCGCTTTCATCCGGTCCGTCCCCCGGCTCCGCCGCGTCCGGATTCTCCTCCGGCGCGTTATTATTATTATTATTATTTATATTATTATTTTCCGATTCCTCCTCCGGATGCAGGCGGCGGCGCGTCTCCCGAATATATTCGCGCAGGTCCGCCAAATGCGGGTCGCTCGGGAACGACGCGAATAATAACCGATACGCTTCCTCCGCCGCGTCCGGATTGCCACGCTCACACTCGGCGCGGCATTTCCAGCGCAATACCCGCGGATAATATCTGCGCGTGTTCGCCTCCGTCTCCAACCCGGCCTCTTGATATAATCTCAGCCATTCGGCGGACCAGTCCCGCGTC
Source organism: uncultured Oscillibacter sp. (assembly GCA_905236835.1). Taxonomy (GTDB): domain Bacteria; phylum Bacillota; class Clostridia; order Oscillospirales; family Oscillospiraceae; genus Oscillibacter. The sequence continues at coordinate 6,111 of CAJOQY010000111.1, forward strand.
GTCTCCATCAGTTTCAAATCCGGATTTTCATTGAAATACTGCACGCAGTATCGAATGGCATGGGCCAGAAACGTGACTTTCAGGCGCGGCTGCGTGCGCGGCTGTTCCAACGCCTGACGCATATACTCCACCGCCTCCGGCAGTTCGTTCAGGCCATAATACAACTGCCCCAGCGCGGCCAGATGCCACGCGTCGCGCGGATATTCGGCCTGATGCGCTTCATAATACGACGCCGCGTCCGATAAAACGCTGTTTCGATTGTCCTGCTTGGAAATCGCCAGCGCGTATTTGACCAGATCGCCCGCCGCGTCCGGCCCGTCCGGGGAACCGGCGGCCTCCCGGCATAACTCCATGGCGTATTCCAATTGCCCCTCCGCCGCCGCTCTCCGCGACAAATCCAGCGGCGAATCCATCGGCATAATATCAACCGCGTTTCCGTCCCGCGTGGAAAATTCCACCCAGATCGTTTTCCCGCCCGATGACGGGTCCTGCACCTGTCCAAGCCGCTTTCTCAATACGCCGTCGGAAATCTCCTGATACCGGAACGGCCAGCTGTCCCCGCTCCCGGAGACAATCACGCCGGCCTGTTCGCCCCAGTTTAATTTGCTGATCCAGCCGCTCTCGCGCGCGGGCGTCCCGGCGTCCATCCGCGCGCCGGGATCCCCGGAGAATATCTCGCGAACAGCCTCTTCAATGCCTTGATTGGGATAAATCGACGAAAGACGCGTAAAACTGTCGTCCACGCTCTGTCCAGCGGCGGGATAAATGCCCTGCTCCAAAAACAAATCCGCGATTATCATCGGCAGAAGCGATTCCACGCGCTCCGGAACCTGCTCGCGCAGGAATTTTAATCCCGATATATCCCGCGCCCGATACGCGCAGGCCGTCAGCAAAATCGGGATTTCCTCCGCCTGATTCCATTCCGGGGTCAATAACGCCGCCGCCGCGCACGCCCCGGCGTCCGTATACGCCCCCCAGTTCCAGTAACACAACGCCGCTTCCAAATACCAGCGGCCCATTAAATATATATCCGGCTGATACAATCCCGCCCGGGATGACAGCGCGCCGCAAAAACGGAACGATTCCGGATCCCATAAATAATCCTGTTCGTCAAACATCAGGCTGACGGCGCCTTTC
>CAJOQY010000112.1 GCA_905236835.1 uncultured Oscillibacter sp.
CCGGAAAAATGCCCGATCTGCAAAGCCCCCGCGGAAAAATTCACGGAACAGAAGGGCGAAATGGTCTGGGCGGCTGAACACGTCGTCGGCGTGGCGCAGGGCGCGCCGGAAGATATTATCAAAGACCTGCGCGATAATTTCACCGGCGAATGCAGTGAAGTCGGGATGTATCTTGCCATGAGCCGCGTGGCGTATCGGGAAGGCTATCCGGAGATCGGCGAATACTGGCGCCGCGCCGCGTTTGAGGAAGCCGAACACGCCGCGAAATTCGCCGAATTGCTGGGCGAAGTCGTCACGGATTCCACCGAGAAAAATCTGCGGATGCGCGTGGACGCCGAAAACGGCGCGACGGCGGGCAAAACGGATCTGGCCAAACGCGCCAAAGCGTTGAATCTGGACGCCATTCATGATACCGTCCACGAGATGGCCCGCGACGAGGCCCGCCACGGCAAGGCGTTCGCCGGATTGCTGAAGCGTTATTTCGGATAATATTTTTATAAAATTTTTATCAAGGCCGCCGCGATTTCCGCGGCGGTCTTTCGCGGCGGACGTATAACAGGTAAGAAAGCGATCAACGCGTTTGGCGGCGCGTTAATATCATAAAATTATAAAATTTTATCGTTTTTTATAAAAATTATAAAATAACGGAATGAGGGATTTTTTATGGATTTTCAAACGGCGGTTCAAACGGTATTTTACAAATACGCGGATTTTTCCGGACGCGCGCGGCGGAGCGAATACTGGTATTTTGTTTTATTCGTATTCTTGGCGTCGGCGGCGGTTTCTTTTGTCGGCGGCATTTTCGGACAGGGCATGATCCGACTGCTTACCGGTCTGTTTTCTGTTATTATTTTTCTGCCGTCCATCGCGGTTCTGTTCCGGCGTCTGCATGACACCGGACGCTCCGGGTTATGGTTCTTATTGGGCTTTATCCCGCTGGGACAGATCGTCCTGATTATTTTCTGCTGTCAGGACAGCCAAGACGGATATAATCAATACGGCCCGAATCCGAAAGACAATATGATATTTTTCTGATTGATATTTATTTTCGCCTGATTCACGGAAATGTAAAAAATTGATCATAAAAATGACATAAAATAATATTATAATAATATAATAATATTTTTATTTTATTTGATTTCAAGAAAGGACGCTTGGTGATATAATATCATGATCAATTTTAATCAAAACTCCGTATGGAATTTAAAGCCGATTGATCTCGGCGCGGTGCGCGGGGAAGTCAACGGCCTGCTGATCCCCGGCGAACAGATTTTAGCGGCGTTTAAAACCATCCGGGACCAGTTGATTTTTACCAATCTTCGGATTATCTCGATTGATATACAGGGGATCACGGGCATGAAAAAATCTTATACATCCCTGCCGTATTCGAGAATCCAGTATTACGCGGTTCAGACGCCGGGATTTATGGAACTGGTTTCCGACGCGGAGTTATATCTTGTGTTCTCCAACGGTTTCACGGCGACGTTTGAATTCCGCGGCGGGGCTGATATTGGCGCGATTAGCCGCGTCATCTCCGAATATGTGTTGAACGCGCGCCCGTAACGCGCAGGACAGCCGATAAGCCGCGCCGCGCCAATCAATGGAGATTTCCCGGAAAGTATAACGCGGGTCAAGCGTGTTGATCATGGCCGGATGATCGGCGACGCCGTCTCCGGTCAGCTTGGCGATACTCTCTTTGCGGCACCAGACGCGGGCAAAATCGCCGTCAAACGACGCCTTCTCCCGGTCTGACAATACGCGGCGGATCAGCGCCGGACGGTAAAATTCCCGCGCGCGTTCTATATCAATCCCGACGGGAATATCGGACACGACCGCCGCGCACAGTTCCCCGCTGTGCGACAGGCTGAAATAAATCCGCTTCCCGCCGGGATTGTCAAGATTATTAAGATTATTAAGATTGTCGGGGTCTCCCGCGAAAGCGTCGGAGCTGTCCGCGAAATACGGCTTTCCGCGCGCCGTGAAGCGCAATTCCCCCGGGATTTCCGGAAAGCCCGCGTCATGTAAAATATGATATAATAAATTCCACGCCGAACAGGACGCGCTTTTCCGTTCCGGATTCCGGATTTCCGACAAATGCCGTTCCAGCGCCGGGCCAAAATATAACAGCCAGTTTTTGTTATTATGATTCATGTTGAAATAGATCGGCGACCACGCGATGACGCGCGCCGCTCCGCCCGGAATATCGCTGTTTTTCATATTTTCACTCGCTTATTTTTTATTTTATTATCGCCATATGGGAGAGTTAATATTATGCGAATCGAACACGCCGCCCTGTATGTTAAGGATTTGGAACAGGCGAAAGATTTCTTTGAAACATGGTTTCAGGCGGAAGCCGGGGAAAAATATGATAATCAAAAGACGGGATTTCAATCTTATTTTCTCTCTTTCACGGACGGAGCCAGACTGGAAATCATGACCAGACCGGATATGGAAGATTTAAACAAGCCGTCCGCCCGCGGCGGATACGCCCATCTTGCTTTCTCCGCGGGTTCGCGGGAACAGGTGGACAAACTGACCGCCCGTCTGAAAGAGGCGGGATATTCCGTCATCAGCGGCCCGCGTACCACCGGAGACGGATATTATGAAAGCTGTATTCTTGACCGCGAAGGCAATCAGATTGAAATCACCGTGTGAGGCGATATAACGACATGGGGGGCGTATAACATGGGCAAAATTATTTTTCTGGACGTGGACGGAACATTGGTGGATTATGAAAATCAAATTCCAGAATCGGCTGTACAGGCGATCCGGCGGGCGCGAAGTCTGGGACATCGGGTTTATATCTGCACCGGACGGAGCCGGGCGGAAGTTTACGCGCCGCTGTGGGACATCGGCCTTGACGGTATGATCGGCGGCAACGGCGGCTATATAGAAGATCACGGACAGATTGTCACGCACCGTATGATTTCCGCCGAACAGTGCCGCCGCGTTGTGGACTGGCTTCACGGACGCGGGCTGGAATTTTATCTGGAAAGCAACAACGGTCTTTTCGCGAGCGAAAAATTTGAAACGGCGGGTCTGAACGCGATCCGGCTGTACAGCATGGGAAAAGGTCTGGAAGGCGCGGAGAAAATTACCGTCCGTTCCGCGTTCCCGGAGATGATTTTTGACGGGGAATTATATCGGGACGACGTAAACAAGATTAGTTTTATATTAAACAGCTATCAGGATTATCAGGACGCGAAAGAGGCTTTCCCGGATTTGCGGGCCGGGACATGGGGCGGCAAGGGCGAAAAAGCGCTGTTCGGCGATCTTGGCCTGAAAAATATCGACAAAGCCGCCGCGATCCGGACGCTGATCGCGTATCTCCACGCGGATATGAAAGACACAATCGCGTTTGGCGACGCGAAAGTGGATATTCCCATGCTGAAATGCTGCGCTTACGGCGTGGCGATGGGGAGCGGCGGCCCGGAAATCAAAGCGGCGGCGGATTATGTCACCGGAGACGTGGACAAAGACGGCTTGTATCAGGCGTTTGAGAAACTTGGATTGTTGAAAGAATAACGCTTAAAATTCGGATTTTTTCTTAAAGCCGCGAGATCCGGAAAAGATCATACCGGATTTATTCGACTTTGCGGCGGAAATTGCCGTATACCCGCACGCCCTGCTGGACAGTGATAAACGCTTTGGGATCAATTTTCCGCACGGCGTGCAATAATTCCTCCGTTTCATATTTGGACATACTCACGCATAACACATGGATTTCATTTCCCGTGTATACGCCGATCCCCTCCCAGCAGGTCACGCCCCGGCCCAATTTCTCAAGAATAAAATCCCCAAGGCGGCGCGGGTCCTCATGGGTGAAAATCAACGCCTGCGCGTTGACATTCTGCTGATGTACCCGGTCCAGCATTAAATTAGACGTGAAATTATAAATCACGGAATAAATGGCGGTCTCCGGACTGAATAAAATCAGACAGGCCGTATAAAGCGCGGCGTTGAAGAACATGGAAAAACGCCCGACGGTAAAGCCGCTGTTGATTTTGCTCATGGCCAGCGCGACGATGTCCAGCCCGCCGGTACTGCATCCGCAAGTTAAAGTCAATCCGGCGCCTGTGCCGTTTAAAATCCCGCCCAGCAGACAGCCGGTCAGATAATCGTCGACAATCGGCTTTTCCGGAATGGGAATGACGCTGGTAAAAAACGTGTAAGATATAATGCCGATCACTGTCCGGAACGCGAGGCGGCGTCCGAGATTTTTATATCCCATCATCATAATTGGGATATTAAATAAAAAATACATCGCGCCGGCTATATCAATGGCGCCGAACGACAGGCCCAGATATTCTTGCGCCAGCGTCCGCAGAACCTGACAGAGTCCCATCAGGCCGCCGGTGTACAAACGCAGCGGAACAATAAATAAATTCAAGGCGATTCCCATCAGAGCGGTCCCGAATACCGCTGTCACAATGCGCATCCATTTGTTGTGCAGGGGATTATAAAACATGAACAATGCCTCCTGATTTCAGATTGCCGCGAACGCGGGATGATTATTATAGCGCGGACGCGCGCCATACGCAACAGGAAAAACGCGTCCCGCGCCGATTTTTGTCAAAAAGAAACGCCGCTTGACTTTCCATCGCGCGTATGATAACATGAAAATACATAATCCGCGAAAAATATCAAAAATATGATGAATCCCGGATAAAATTATCAAAAAATTTCAAAATCACGATCCGAACCGCCCTGAAAGTAACGTCCGTATCTTTTCCGCATAAGATAATCATGCGATTTGTTCAAAAATTTGAGATTTTGAGACATATGAGATATGGATGAGAGGAGAGAATCTAATATGAGTGAGAAGATTCACGTCACGGGCGGCCACAGGCTGGAAGGTGAGATTTCAGTCAGCGGGTCAAAAAATTCCGCGCTGATCTGTATGGCCGCCGCCTGCCTCTGCGATGACGAGTCTCCTATTACGATTACAAATGTCCCTGACATATCAGATGTCTCCGTTATGATGGATATTCTTTCCGCTCTTGGCAAAAAAATCACAAGAGAGCGTGATATAATTACCATGTCGGGCGGAATATCTGATTATAATGTCCCGCTGGCGCAATCCAGTTTCATCCGCGCCTCGGTCTATTGCGTGGGAATGCTGCTCGGCGTCATGGGAAAAGCGGTTTCGGGAATGCCCGGCGGAGATAAAATCGGCGCGAGGCCGATTGATATTCATTTGCAGGCGTTTGAGAAAATGGGCGCGTCGTGTTCCGTGCGCAATGGCAGGATCTACGCGGAAGCGCCAAACGGTCTGCGCGGGACGGAAATCTATTTGCGATTCCCCAGCGTGGGCGCCACCTGCAACGCGATTCTCGCGGCGGTCCGCGCGGACGGCAAAACCGTGATCGAAAACGCCGCGAAAGAACCTGAAATCGTGGACGTATGCAATTTTCTCATGAAAATGAATGTTTCCGTTTTCGGCGCGGGTACGGATCGCATTGTCATTACCGGCAATCGCCGTCATCTTCACGGCGGCTTTGAACATGAGATCATTTCAGACAGAATCGAGGCCGGGGTGTTCGCCATCGCGTCGGCGATTACGGGCGGGGATGTCTGGATCAAAAATTCCGTGATCCGGCACAATCGGCCTTTAATTTCCACACTGACGGAAGCGGATGTGATATGCCGGGAAACAAATGACGGATTCCGCGTCACGGGACGGGGCAAATTAAATCCGTTAAATATTACCATGATGCCTTTCCCCGGCCCGCCCACGGATTTACAGCCGCTGTTTACCGTCATGGCGACGCAGGCTCCCGGGGAATCCCTGATCGTGGATAACGTATTCCCGGATCGGTTTCAATATATATACGAACTTGTCCGCATGGGCGCGGATATTGAACATTTCGGAAATTCCATCCGCGTGAAAGGCAAAAGCAATCTTATCGGAATGCCCATTGAGGGGACGGACATCCGCGCCGTGACCGCGCTGGTCTGCGGCGGATTGATCGCCGACGGCGAAACCATTGTGGAAGGCGTGAAGCATTTAGAGCGCGGATACGTCCAATTAGACGAAAAACTGCGCGCTTTGGGCGCGGATATTCAGATTATATAAAAATATATAATTTTATATTTTTATATAAATCAAGGGTTGAACCTCATCCCCTGTCCCCGGACGGAGACGCCCAGTCCCTTAGAAGGGGAAGGGGAACGCAAAGGGGAGAAATGCCGCAAATCGCGTTCCCCCCTCTCCTTTTTAGGAGAGGGGGGACAGGGGGGTGAGGTTCAGTTAAGTTCATGACATCGCGTTTCCCCCCTGATGGATTGATATTTTATTATTTTTATAAATTTTATAAATTTTTCTCAATCCCGCTTGACAGGCGCGTTTTTTTGTTCTATAATTCCTATCAATCACATAGGTATACATGAAATTTATCAGCGCGCGAACAGGATGATTTGGAGGTTTTATTCATGAGTAATATTTATACGTCCGCCGATCAGTTAATCGGCAAAACGCCCCTGCTGGAACTGACGCGTATGGAACAGGCGGAAAACCTGAAAGCCCATATTATCGGCAAATTGGAGTATTTTAATCCCGCCGGAAGCGTCAAAGACCGGATCGCCAAATCCATGATCGACGACGCCGAACAACGCGGCGCATTAAAACCCGGCAGTGTGATCATCGAGCCGACTTCCGGCAATACGGGTATCGGATTAGCGTCCGTGGCGGCGGCGAAAGGCTATCGCTTAATTATCGTCATGCCGGAGACAATGAGTATCGAACGCCGTCAAATGATGCGCGCTTACGGCGCGGAACTGGTCTTGACCGAAGGCGCGAAAGGCATGAAAGGCGCAATCGCCAAAGCCGATGAACTGGCGAAAGAAATCCCGGACAGCTTCATCCCCGGACAGTTTGTCAATCCCGCGAATCCGGCGGTTCACCGGGCCACCACCGGGCCGGAAATCTGGGAGGATACCGACGGCAAAATTGATATTTTCATCTCCGGCGTCGGCACCGGCGGCACACTCACCGGCGTGGGCGAATATTTAAAAAGCAAAAACCCGGATATAAAAATCATCGCGGTAGAGCCGGCGGGTTCGCCCGTGTTAAGCAAAGGGACGGCGGGTTCCCATAAAATCCAAGGCATCGGCGCGGGATTCGTCCCGGATGTGTTGAATACGCGTATCTATGACGAGATTATGACCGTACAGGACGCGGACGCGTTCGCGACCGGGAAAAAAATCGGACAGAGCGAGGGAATTTTAGTGGGAATCTCATCCGGCGCGGCGGTCTGGGCGGCGATTCAGGTCGCGAAACGACCGGAGAATCAAGGCAAAAATATTGTCGCCCTTCTGCCCGATACCGGCGACCGCTATCTCTCCACGCCCCTCTTCGCCGATTAAACGGGATGTCATGCACTTTAATGAACCTCACCCCCTGTCCCCCTCTCCTAAAAAGGAGAGGGGGAACCTGAGGGGAAAAATTCCGTCCAAAACAAAGGATTCCGGATATTTCAAAGAGAAATTTTTTACCCGTTGCGGTCCAATGTCATTCACTTAGAACCTCTCCCCTATCCTTTCCCCTAAAAGGGGAGGGGAACGCAAAGGGGAAAATGCCGCGAATTGCGTTCCCCCTCTCCTTTTTAGGAGAGG
>CAJOQY010000113.1 GCA_905236835.1 uncultured Oscillibacter sp.
GAGCCTTTTTTCGCCCCGCACGTTCCGGACGCCGTGTATATCACGCCGCTTTCCCCGATAATCTCATGACGTATGCTTTCCGTCAAAGCATACGCGCGGCCCACGCTTCCGCGATAGACATGGAGCGTGAGATTGGTACAGCTGGAAAACGCGTCGTCCCCGATAGACATCACGGTTTCCGGGATAGTAAACGCGGTCAAACCCGCGCAGTATTCAAACGCGTGATCGCCGATTGTTGTCACACTGTCCGCGATTTCAACCTCTTTCAGATTGGAAAAATGATAATCCGAATGATAACCGAAAAAAGCGAACGCGCCAATTGTCGTCACGCCGGACGGCACGATTACTTTTTTAATACTGGATCGATAAGCGTACCAAGGCGCGGTCGTGTGATCATCCGAAGCGTAAAAAATCGAATAACCCTTTGACAAATAATACGACGAATAATCCCCCATCGCCCCGCTTCCCTCAAATTCAAGAACGCCGTCCGAGGTCAGTTTCCAATACAAATCAGAGCCTTTTTTCGCCCCGCACGTTCCGGACGCCGTGTATATCACGCCGCTTTTCCCGACAATCTCATGGCGTATGCTTTCCGTCAGGGCGTAAACGCGGCCCGCGCTTTCGCTATAGACATTGAGCGTGAGATTGGTACAATTGGCAAACGCGCCGCTTCCGACGGCTGTCACGGTTTTTGGAATAGTAACCGCGGTCAGACCCGGGCAATTGTAAAACGCGTAAGTTCCGATATTTATCACATGGTCCGGGATGGTAATTTTCCCCAGAGCGGCGCAACAGGAAAACGCGTAATCCCCAATGGCTGTCAAGCTGTCCGGAAGTTCCACCTCTTTCAGATTGGAAAAGTGATAATCCGAGTGATAGCCGAAAAAAGCGAACGCGCCAATTGTCGTCACGCCGGACCGCACGATTATTTTTTTAACGCTGGATCGATACTGATACCAAGGCGCGGTCGTGTGATCATCCGAAGCGTAAAAAGTCGAATAACCCTTTGATAAATAATACGATGAATAATTCTTCATCGCTCCGCTTCCCTCAAATTGCAGCGTCCCGTCCTCATACAGGATCCAGAACAGATCAGCGGCGTTTTCCGCCCCGCACGTTCCGCTGGAAACCACGGAGGCCTGTAATTTTGCCGTTTCCTCGATCGAATCCGGCAAATCCGCGTTTGGCGCCGCCGTTATTTTGTCCGCCGCCGGTTTCGCGACCGGCTCCGCCATTGTTTCCTTTGGCTCTGTCGTTTCCGCGACCGGCGTCGGCGGCTCCGCGACCGGCTCCGCCATTGTTTCCTTTGGCTCCGCCGTTTCCGCGACCGGCGTCGGCGGCTCCGCCATTGCTTCCGTTGGCTCCGCCGTTTCACACGGAATCGGATTTTCCTCCGCCGCGCCCGTATCCGCGCCAAAAATCGCGTCCAGCGCGGACACGGGAAACAGCGTCAGAACCATGCACAGCGCGATTAGCGAGCCGCATAATTGTTTTTTCATATAACCCATTTCAAACCACTTCTTTCTTATGTAATTTGCGTCCGATTCGTAAAAACATCCCTGTATAGTATACAGCACGCGGAAACGCTTGACAAGTACGACGCGGCGAAAAATTTATAATCCGTAATAAGATTGTAATATAAAGCGGCGGGAGATTGGATGTTTGTTTTTGGAATCATAAATCGCGGCGGTCATGATTATGATAGATAGTAGAATAATGATGTTATAAATGACGGGAGCGGATGTTATGTTGATTCATGTTGTCCGGCGCGGGGAGACGCTGGAAGAAATCGCGGATGATTATCGTGTTGACGCGTTATGGCTGGCGGCCTGTAACGCCGTATCGCCTGACGGCGCGCTTGCGGTCGGTCAAACGCTGGCGATCCGGTTTCCGGATCGGATTCATGTCGTACAGAGCGGCGAGGCGCTGATTGAAATCGCGGCGCGTTATGATTTGACGGTCCGGGAACTGTGGCGGCGGAACTGGCCGCTGGGCGGCGGGGAAAATTTATATCCCGGACAGACGCTTGTGATTTCGTATCGGGACGAGGCGAAACTTGGTCCGGCGGCGTTCAACGGTTACGCGTACCCGTTTATCGAGATGGATTTATTAGAATCTGAATTGCCGTATTTGACGTATATGACGCCGTTCACATACGGCATCAGCGCCGCCGGAAGAATTCTGCCGCTGTCGGATGAGAAATTACGCGCCGCCGCGCGGATACGCGGGACCCGGAGCGTATTGCATTTGTCGACGCTGACGGAGGACGGGAGTTTCAACACGGCGCGGGGCGAAATGATTCTGACGAATGAGGATATACAGGCGCGCTTGATTGAGGATGTGTTAAATTTGGCGGAAGATAAAAATTTTATGGGCGTCGATGTGGATTTTGAGTATCTGCCGCGGAATCTTGGGGCGGCCTACGCGGAATTTTTGAACAAACTCCGGGGAGCGTTGAGAACGCGGCGGAAATTTTTATGGGCGGCGCTCGCGCCGAAAGTATCGGCGGATCAAAAGGGGCTTTTATACGAGGCGCATGATTATCAGGCGATCGGCGCGGCTGTGGACGCGGTATTATTAATGACATACGAATGGGGATATACATATGGACCGCCGATGGCCGTCGCGCCGTTGCCGAATGTCAAGGCCGTGTTGGATTACGCCGTCACGGAGATTCCGCCCGGTCAGATTTTTATGGGGATTCCCAATTACGGCTATGACTGGACACTGCCGTTTATACAGGGCGTCACGCGCGCCCGCTCGATTTCTTCTCAAGAAGCGTTCCGGATCGCCATAGAATATCAAGCCGCGATTCAATACGACGAAAGCGCGCAATCGCCGTTTTTTTACTACACGGATCGTTCCGGCGCGGTTCATGAGGTCTGGTTTGAGGACGCCCGGAGCCTCAACGCGAAATTGAGATTGATTGATCAATATGGCTTTCAGGGCGGCGGAATCTGGAATTTAACGCGCCCATTCCCGCAGATATGGCAGGTCATGGACGCGTTATATGAGATCGAATAGAAAAAATATTTAATTTTCGCCGTCGCGGTCGTGATGATTATTCTCGTCAATATCATCGGGTTGAATTTCCATCAATTGTTCCCGCGTGACGGAATCCAGACCGGCAAGGCGGTTGGCCTGACGGGTCAGGGCTTTCTCGAACAGATTCCGAACCCCGCGCGCGTTGCCGAATGACGGCCCGTTTTCGGACTGGATTTTATGTTTCAATACTTCTTCCGCGCCGTCGGCAAGGGTATAATTCTCTTTTTGACAACGCGCTTTGAAAATCGCGATTAACTCGTCAAGATTATAATCCTCAAAACGCAAAAATCTGTTGAATCTGGATTCCAATCCGGGATTGGAGTGAATAAATCTTTCCATGAGATTATCATATCCGGCGACAATGACGATAAAATCCCCCCGGCGGTCCTCCATGGCTTTTAAAAGCGTATCAATGGCCTCCTGTCCGAAATCGTTTTCGCCGCGTCCGTTGAGGGCATACGCCTCGTCAATGAACAATACGCCGCCAATCGCCGAGTCGATTACTTTTCCGGTTTTGATTGCGGTCTGTCCGATGTAACCGGCGACAAGTCCGCCCCGGTCAGTCTCGATCAAATGGCCTTTGGGCAGGATTCCCAGACTGTGATAAATCCGGGACATCAAGCGGGCGACGGTCGTTTTGCCTGTGCCGGGATTGCCGGTGAATACCATATGCAAAGACAGCTCCGGCGCGGGCAAATGATTTTCCCGCCGCATTTGATATATTTTCACCAGATTGATTAAACTTTTCACTTCCCGCTTGATATTATCCAAGCCAATATAATGATCCAATTCCGCCTGTAAATCCTCTATGTTCTCGACAGGCGGAACGGGATCGTTTTCGCCGTTTTGCTCTCGCGTCTGATTTCGCTCCTGATTGGCGGCGCGATTGATTTTCCCCGGATTTTCCGGCGCGCCGCCGGATTTGTCCGGATATTCCGGCGCGTTCCCGGACGGCTTGGCGTCGTTTTGATTTTCCGGCGCGCCGCCGGACTGGACAGGCGTCGAATGGGATTCTTCCGCTCCCCAGAAATCCGATCCGACGCGCCGGAGGTTCGATTCCGTCATAGAGCGGATCACTTCCATTTGACGCAGGATGATTTCATCTTTTTCATTGACGCTTTTGTTTTGATTCGCGTTCTGATTGACTGGATTAATCGGATATTTTTCCATGGCTTGCCTCCTGTCCGTCCGTTGGCGGCGGATTTAAATGGTTTTGATTTCGCGTTTCGGTTCGCGCGAATTCCGGAACGCCGGTATTTTGTAAGGCCCGGAATAACAACGCGGATACAAGGCCGGTCAAAGCGCCGGTAAAAAGCGATATAAATAATAATACCGGCAGATAATATAACGGCGCGGAGTTGCCCAGTGTAAAAACCGCCGCCGCGATTTGTCCGCAGTTATGCGCCGCCGCGCCGCCGGTCGATACGCCGTAAATCGAGAACAAATCCGTCCGGGATAAAATCATCATGACGAACAAGGCGCTGACGCCGCCGAAGATCGAATAAATCAGCGCGTTGAGATTGCCCGCGAACAGCGCGCCCAGCGTACAGCGGGATATTAAAATCATAAACGCCTGCGCGGGATTCAGCGCGTACAGCGCGAATAAAGTAATAATATTAGCGAGGCCGAGTTTCACGCCCGGGATGGGAATCGCGATTGCCAGCGGGAATAAATTTTCCAGATAGCTCAAGCCCAGCGCCAGCGCGGTTAATAACGCGCATAAAGTCAAATTTTTTGTCGTGAGATTAAAATTATTATTTTTAGCTTTCATATTCATTCATTAAATAAACGGATGATTTTATATTATTATATTTTTTATCCAAGAATTATATCCGGCTCGGCTGAATTCGTTTGATTTTTATTTTGATCCTGTCCCGCTTCCAGACGGATGACAATCCGCGACGGGAGACAGACGATCACCTGTCCCGTATGGGCGATCCGTCCCGTGTGGACACAGATTTGAGTGGGGCAGTCGGCGTGAATGACCTGTACCCCGTCCGGACGGAACGCGGCCTGTATCTGATAACCGTTGTTTTGATAAATTCGCGCTTCCGGTTTCCCTCCAGATAATTCCGCGCTTGCTTTGAATCCGGCTTCCCCGCCGGATTGATCGCCGGATGATAGAAATACGCGGTCCGCCTCAACGCCGTCGATATAGACAACGGCCCATTGTTCCGGCGTCCGCCCGGCATCGCCGGACAGGCCGGGGAATCGCGCCGCGCTGAAACCGCCGGAAATCCGCGCCGCGAATAGGATCGACAAACTGATAATCAAAAAAATCAAGGCGCCGTCCCACGGAACCGGCCTGAATTTTGGATAACGCATCATAGCTTCACACTTTCCGTTATATTCAACACGCTTTTCGCCTGATACCTGAAAAATCCGTGAAACGGTTTTCCTTGCAATGCCGCTTGAAATCTGTTATAATCCATCCATCACGATCCGGAGGTATTGCCTATGCCCAGAAATCAGAAATCAAAACCCGGGAAAAAACGGCCCGATTCCAGCGCCAGAGCGTTCTTTTTGTTTCTGGCCGGATGCGGCGCGGAAATTTATATTTTCATTCTGCGCCGGTATTATTACAGCGGCCCTTTGCGTCAAATGCTCGCGTGGGCGGATTATCTTCCGGTCTTGGGCGTAATCGGTCTCGCGATATGCGCGGCGTCGCTGATCGCGTTGATTATATCGCGAAAGCGGAAATCCGACGGGAAATTATTATCCACGCCTGATAACGCGTCAGCCGGAATCCGGAAAACAACGTTTTGGACATCGGCGTTATTATTTTTATGTATCGAAAGCGGATTTCTCGCCGCCGCCAGTTTTCTGACGCGCTGGAATATGTCAGCGATTTTTCTTTTCTCCGCATTGGTCCCGACGGCGACGGCTCTGGGCATTTTATGGCTTTTATATGACCGGGAATGCGCGCTGTCATTGACGATACTCAGCGCGGCGGCGTTTATCGCGTGGCTCCGTTACCGCGGGACAGGCTACGCGTTCTGGATTCAGATCATCGCGGCGTTTTGTATTTTCATTTTAGCCGCTGTCGCGTTTCTCGTATCCTCCGGGAAACTGTCGAAATTATTATCCGCCGAACTTCACGCGCCGTTGATTTATATTTCCTGCGCGCTGTCGGCGTCAGGGCTGATTTGCGCGCTGATTGGTCCGTCCGCCGCGTATTCCGCGCTGATCGGCCTTGCCATGGTGATTTTTGGCCTTGTCGTTTATGACACCGTCAAACAGCTTTGATATAAAATTATATAAAATTATATTCTCCCCGGAGCGGCCTGACGCGCTTCGGGGAGTTTTATGATTAATATATTTTATAATTATTTATAATATTATAAAAATTATAAAATATAATTATAACCCGAACGCGCCAAGATTGAGATTCAATCCCCCCGCGGCGTTGTTCAATGTCTTTTCCATCGCGTCCGACGCCTGCCGCAGGGCCTCATTGAGCGCCGATATAATCAGATCTTCCAGCATTTCCACATCGGACGGATCCACCGCTTCCGGACTGATTTTCAGGGATAAAATTTCCCGTTTGCCGTTGACGCGCGCTTCCACGGCTCCGCCGCCCGCGCTGGCGGTAAATTCTTTATTTTCCGTCTCCGTCCGCGCCGCTTCCATCGACGCCTGAACATCAGCGATTTTTTGTTGTAATTCCATCTGTCTTTGCGCCCCGCTGGGACGCATACTGCCGTTTGTAAAGCCGCGCCGCGCGCTGTATCCCATACTATACCGCTCCTTTATTCGCTGTAATTATAATAAATTATATCATTTAAATTATTTATTGGCCTTTTATAATAATATTATCATAATTTTTGCTGA
>CAJOQY010000114.1 GCA_905236835.1 uncultured Oscillibacter sp.
GCCAAATTAACGGCCCCATGCCAATAGAATACTCATTCACTTTAACGCCGCATAATTTCGCGGCGATAAAATGCCCCAATTCATGCAAGGCGATTAAAACGCCGAACATCAAAACAGCCGCAAAAATAAACACAGGTTTCATAATATTACAATAACTCCTGATTATTTCAAATTATTTATACTCATATCATCCGCGCGATATAAGTTTACGCGCGTCAGAATCCGCCTGTAAGATTTCATCTAAAGACGGATTTTGTATCACGGGGATTTTCTCGCGGGCTTCGGAAACAAGCGCGGGGATGTCATGAAATTTAATTTGATTATTTAAAAATAAATTCACGGCGATTTCATTGGCGGCGTTCAAAACCGCGCAGGCCGTGCCGCCCTCCCGCGCCGCCTGTTCGGCTAATTTCAAACACGGAAACGCTTCCCGATCCGGCGCGGCGAATGTCAGCGGCGGACAGGATAATAAATCCAGAAACTCAAATTTGCTTGCCGCCCGGTTCGGATATGTCAGCGCGTATCGGATTGGCAATCGCATATCCGGCGTTCCCAATTGCGCCAGAATCGCGCCGTCTTGATATTCCACGAAAGAATGCGCGATGCTTTGCCGGTGAATCACAACGCTGACCTGTTCCAACGGCAGTTTATATAATCTCATGGCTTCGATGACTTCCAAGCCTTTGTTCATCAAAGTCGCGCAGTCAATCGTGATTTTCGGACCCATGCGCCAATTGGGATGTTTTAACGCGTCGTCTTTTGTGATATTTTCCGTTTCTTGCCAAGATTTGCCGTAAAACGGCCCTCCGGAACAGGTTAATATCAATCTTTTGATTTCTTTTTGATCAATACAGCCCTGTACGCATTGAAAAATAGCCGAATGCTCGGAATCGACGGGAATAATTTCGGCTTGATATTTCTCGGCCTCGCGCATGACCAGTTCCCCGGCGCAGACCAGCGTTTCTTTATTGGCCAGCGCGATCCGTTTCCCGGCGCGAATCGCTTCCAGCGTTGGAATTAATCCGGCCACGCCGACAATCGCCGTAACAACAATATCCGCCGAAACCGCCGCTTCCCGCGGTCCATCCGGACCGCCGAGAATTTTTATATCCATATCCGCCAGCCGGACGCGCAAATCCCGCGCGGCGTTTTCGTCTGATAATGCCGCCAGTTTCGGCCTGAATTTCCGCGCCTGTTGTTCTAATAATTTACTGTCCCGATACGCCGTCAGCGCGTTGATTGAAATCCCCTGTTCTTCCGCGACCTCCAGCGTCTGTCTCCCGATAGAACCTGTCGAACCCAGCACGGCAATATTTTTTTTTTGATCATTGATATTCCCGCCGTCCATATAACCATATCCCCTGTCTCATGATTTTATACCGAAATTTTCACGAATTTCACGCGCCCAGCGTCAGCAGGCGTATCAGATATAACAGCGTCAAATGAACCGGGTAAAACGCGTAAAAGAACCATTTGGATAATAATTTATAATTTCCGCGCTGTCCGTTGTATAATAAAATCATCATCACGCACGGCAGGCCGTAAATCTCTATCCATGAACGCCGGGAAAGATCATAGCATAAAAACCAGTTCAAAACCGCGCACGCCGCCGCGATATTCAACGCGATTTGCGGAATTTTTTCGGACCGGTCAAACCGCGCGGATATAAATTTTATAAATTCCTCAAAATAATAAATCAGCGCGACAAGCAAAACGCCCCAAGCTCCGTAATCCGTGGAAAATATCTCGGCGATATAGACGCAAACGCCCATCGGTATCACGCGTAAAATTACAATTACCGGCGCGGGGATTTGAGAGATTTTCCCCCGGCGCGCGATTTCATCGTCCGCGATCATGCCCAGCAAGCCCAGCGCGAGCGTCCAGAATGCGTTTTGATAAGACCAGTCAATTTGGCCGTTTTCCAGCGCCAGATCAAACGGGATTTCGGAAATCAGCGCGAAAAGCAACAAATATCCCAGATATTTCCGGCGATTCCGGGTATATCGAAACCCTTCCGCGAGAAGAAAACAATACACCGGAAACGCGAAACGTCCAATATGGCGCAGCAGCCTGTAAGTTCCCCATTTTTCCGGGGTATAAAACACGCTCATAAAAGACGCGGCGAAATGGTCAATCAGCATCGTAATCACGGCGGCGATTTTTAATATAAAAGAACTTACGGGAGACTGCCATCCGGTTTTCCCGACCGCTTTTTCCGTCGTATTCATATTAAAATCCTCTTTTTGTTCATATCA
>CAJOQY010000115.1 GCA_905236835.1 uncultured Oscillibacter sp.
TATCGCTTTGCGCACGTCGCCGCCGCAGGATTTCGCGATCAATTCCGGCAGATTCTCTTCCCAGCGCAATTTGAAACCCGATTCCGCGCCGCGACTTCCTCCGGAATTCGATTCCGATCCGTATTTGTCACGCAAAATATTCAGCGTCCGCAATATCGCTTTTTCCGCGTCTTTCGGCGATACAGGTTTAAACTCAAACACCGTACTCCGGGACAACAAAGCGTTATAAATATAAAAATACGGGTTTTCCGTCGTGGACGCGATCAGCGTGATTTTCCCGTTTTCCATAAATTCCAGCAAACTTTGCTGCTGTTTTTTATTAAAATACTGGATTTCATCAAGATATAATAAAATCCCGCCGGGAGCCAGAAGCGTACCGGTATCGGCGATGATTTCTTTTATATCCGATAAAGAAGCGGTCGTCGCGTTCAAATGCCTGAGCGTTTTCCGCGTCCGGTTCGCGATAATTTTCGCCACCGTCGTTTTGCCCGTCCCGGACGGGCCGTAAAATATCATATTCGCTTCCGCGCCGGATTCAATCAGACGCCGCAGGACAGCGCCGGGAGCCAATAAATGCCCCTGTCCCGCTATATCTTCGATCTTATCAGGCCGGATTTCATCCGCCAGCGGGCGGCGCATATCCCTCTCCCCTTTTCATGATTTTTTATTATATTTTTTATTATAATAATTTTATTTTTATTTTCCGCCTGTTTTTATTCGCTTTCATCATCACGGGACGCGAGCGGGAAACCAAGAATTTTATCGGAAAAACCGCTTTTCAGTTCCCGCCATGACGCGTATCTCCATGAATCTTTCGGCCAGCGCAGATTCCACGCGTCCCGCAGGGCGTCGGCGAACGCGCTGTCGCCGGTTTCCAACAGCATCGGCGCGAGATAGCAAATCAACATCCGCTTTTCCTCAAACCGCCGTGACGCGCGATTCCAGAAGCGTTCGGATTTCCATCCGGCTTCCAATTCGTTTATGAAATCTTCCGCCAGCGCGTCCAGATTCCCGCCGGAATCCATCACGGCGCGGCGATACCAATGGTCATATTGCCGCGTATATTCCTGAAACGCCGATTCATATTCCCGCCGGGTAAAACGCGGCAGCCACGCGCCCCTGTCCCGCACGGCGGATAACAGCGCCTGTTCGATCATAATAAAATTATCCCTCCTGTTTACAATCGCGCCGAAATCGTATAAAATTATATAATTATACTATCACCGGAATATTTATTATTATAATCCATATTCTCCGCGCGCGCAATACGCCGCGAAATTTTATCATGATTTTGTTATTTTAATATATTTATATTTTATATATATTAATATAAAATTTATATAATTTTTATATAAACGGGGGAATTTTTTATGCGTGAGATCACTGTCGGACAAAATGACGCCGGACAGCGTCTGGACAGATTTCTGTCAAAAACAGTCCCGCTTCTGCCGTCGTCGCTGATACAGAAATATATCCGCCTGAAACGCGTGAAAGTCAACGGCAAAGGCGCGAAACGGGATGTCCGCCTGCGAACCGGCGATATATTGCGGTTATATATCAACGACGAATTTTTTGACAATCAAAAAAACGGATTGTCCAATCATCCAAACGAGATTTCGTTTCTGGAAAACCGGCGTCCGCGTTTAAATATTCTCATGGAAGATGAAAACATCATGCTTTTGGACAAGCCGCCCGGTTTAAGCGTACACGCGGACGAGGCGGAAAAAGTCAACACGCTGATTCAGAATATACAGGCGTATTTATATCAAAAAGGCGAATGGGACCCCCGGCGGGAAAATTCTTTTACGCCGGCTTTATGCAATCGCATTGACAAAAATACCGGTGGAATTGTAATCGCGGCGAAAAACGCGGAGGCGCTGCGCGTGATAAACGCGAAAATCCGCGCGCATGAAATCCAAAAAACATATCTCTGTGTCACGGCGGGGCGTCCGAATCCGGCGTCAGGCGGAATCACGGGATATTTATATAAAAACGAGGATCAGAAATTCGTCAAATTTTATACGCGTCCGATACCGGGGGGAAAGAAGGCGGCGACGGATTATAAAACATTGCAATCCGGATTTTATGACGGCGACACGCTGTCTCTGGTACAATGCCGCCTTGTGACAGGCCGTACTCATCAGATACGCGTATCCATGGCGCATATTGGCTGCCCGATTCTGGGCGACGGCAAATACGGCGACGGAAATCTCAACCGAAAATTTCACGAAACCCGTCAATTGCTTTACGCCTATCAGATACGATTTGATTTTCAGGACGGCGCGGGCATTTTAGATTATTTAAATCATCAGACTTTTACTGTCAGACAGATTCCGTTTCGGGAAAAATATTTCCCGGAAGAATAATTTATTTTTATAAAAATATATAAAATTCCCCTCTGTCCGTGAACGGACGGAGGGGAATCACGGCGCGCGAATATATTTATATATTATTTTATATATTATTAAATATTATTATATTAAAACCAGTCCGCCCAAGGCCATCGGAACGTGTCAAACGTATCCGTCGGCGGTTCCGGCGTGGGCGTCGCCGTGGGAATCCAATCTTGATAATAATTATAATTATCATCATCGCTATCCGGACGCGGGCGGGAACGGGACCAGTCCAGCCACGTCTGGTGAATCTCGCAGATTCCCGGATCGGGGACAAGCGCGTCCGCGTCGGACGTTCCCGGCGTCGCCGCGTTTAAATATACTTGTTTATATCTCTCCGGGCATTCGTCGCCCGCGAGTTGTCCGGATTCCGGGCATAATTCCAAAGCCGTATGACAGTCGCAATATTCCACCGGCGCGCTTCCGGGGACAAATAATTCCATACGCGTCACGTCACCCTGTACGGTCTGATCGCACAGACCCTGAATCGCCAGTTTCCCGCATTTGGCGCAGATCCGCGCCCATTCCAGATCATCCGCGCCGGGAAAGTCCTCACGGCCCGGCAGGATTTCATTCACGCGGCTCATGACGGCTTTCCACATCAATTTCGCGGCGGAACTGTCTTTCTGATACGCCGGATTGTCATATCCGTTCCAGACGCCGCAGACGCAAGCCGTCGAATAGCCCACAAACCAGAGATCTTTTCGCTCCGAAGTCGTCCCGCTTTTGCCCGCCAGCGCGGGGCCGGGAAACGCCGCCTCGATTCCGGTTCCGTCCCACATGACGCTCTCCATGGCGGATGTCAGAAGCGTCGCGGTACTGGCGCTCAGGATTCTTTGCCGGACGGCGCTTCTGGATAATAATATATTGCCGTCTATATCCAAAACGCGCGTATAATAATATGGCTCTATATATTCTCCGCCGTTGGCAATCGCGGCGTAAGCGGCGGTCAGTTCCAAATTCGTCACGCCGCCGAATGTGCCGCCCAGCGCCAGCGCTTCCGTGTAATCCTGTTCCGGATCCAAATGCTGAAAGCCGAATTTGTGAATCTGTTCCCAGATTTTGCGAATGCCGGTTTTCTGGAAACAGCGCAACGCGACCGTATTGGTAGACTGCGCAATCGCGGCCCGGACGGTCATATGCCCCTGAAATTCGCCGTTCGCGTTTTTAATCGCCGAGCCGCCCGTATAAGATGTCGGCGCGTCGTCATAAATCGTCCCAAGCGTATCAATGCCGTTTTCCAGCGCGGCGGCGAATTCTCCCGTAATTTTCATCGTCGATCCGGGCTGGCGCGGACTGGATATGGCGCGATTCCAGACAAGACTGGCGGTTTTTTCGCCGCGTCCGCCGACAATCGCTTTGACCGCGCCCGAGGACGGGTCAATTAAAACCACTGTCGCCTGTAATTGATCATCCCCGGATATGGCGTTGACTTCTTCCTCACAAATGGTCTGTAAGGCCGTGTTTCGCGTGGTCTCAATCGTCAGCCCGTCGTGATAGAGCATATCCCACGCCTCGGCCTCCGTCATGCCGCGCTTTGTGGAAAGATCATGCACCACCTGCGACAACGCCGCGTCCTCAAACCATGAGAACACGGGGATTTCCGCGTCCCAGCTTCCTTCTTTTAAATCCTCATATGGGTTCGCCGACACAGCCGTCTCATATTCCGATTGCGATAAAAAGCCAATATCCCGCATTTGGGATAAAACCAGCAATTGCCGTTCCCGGTTTTTTTCCGGATATTTCAACGGATTATATACCGTGGGATTCCGGGTAATCGCGGCGATGACAGCCGCTTCCGGGAGCGTGATTTCCGACACGTCCTTGCTGAAATATCTCTGCGCGGCGGTCTGGACCCCCCATGTACCCGCGCCCAGATTGATTGTGTTTAAATATTTTTCCAGAATCCATGATTTGTTATGCCGCCGTTCCAGCGCGAGAGCCAGATATTGCTCCTGTAATTTGCGTTCGATTTTCTCAAGCGGCGTAGTTTCAGGAACGCCGGAAAAGACGTTGTTTTTAATTAATTGCTGTGTAATCGTGCTGGCTCCCTGCGCGAGACTGCCGGATATAATATTCTTGACCGCCGCGCGCGCGATGCCCTGTATATCCACGCCGGGATGGGAATAGAATCTCTCATCCTCAATGGCGATAAAAGCGTTTCGCAAATCTTCCGGGATTTCATCCAGCCTGACATATACGCGATTAGATTCCTCTCCGGCGAGATATAAAATTTCCTGTCCGGCGTCGTCCAGCACGGATGAGCGGAAAGTACGCGGCGAAACCAGATCCTCACTCAAAGGCGGCGCGACGGCGGCAATATAAGCGTATAACGCCGCCAGTCCGCCACAGGCCAATATTATCAATAATATCAGCGTTGTAATCAGCCGGACGACGGCCCGGAAAAACCGGACAATGCCGGAGGGTTTTTCTTTCATCATTCCTGTTCCCGCCATAATCACCCCACCCGATATTTTTATACTCGCGTAAATTTATTTAAATAAATTTAAATATTTTAAATTTTAATATATATTTTCTGTTTATCGCAGGCGCCGGAAAAAATCAGACAGTTCCGCCCGGCATTGCGCGGACAATACGCCGCCCGTCAGCGCGGGCGTATGCGGAAAATCTTCCATGAATAAATTAAACACCCCGCCGCACGCGCCGAAATTCTCATCCCGCGCCCCGTAGAACACCCGGCGCGCCCGCGCGTTTAAAATCGCGCCCGCGCACATTGGACACGGCTCCAGCGTGACATATAAATCACAGTCATCCAGTATCCAAGAGCGCAGAGCGTCATTTGCCCGCGCGATGGCATCCATTTCGGCGTGAGCCGCGACGGATTGTAATTCTTCCCGGCGGTTTCGTCCGCGCGCGATAATTTTCCCGTCCCGGACGATTACGCAGCCGACGGGGATTTCTCCCGCCGCCGCCGCCTCCCGCGCCAGTTTCAGCGCCTCACGCATATAGAATTCCGGCGATCCCGCCATGATCCGCCTCCCAGTTTCGATGGAAACCGCGCAAATAAACGCGTAAAAAACGCATAAAATCAGTCATATCCGTTCAAACTTCCCGTAAATATAAATATAACGACGGGAGAAAGACATGAAATATCCGAAACGCGCGGGAATGATTGATAAATTATATAAAAATAAAAGCGAAAATCAAGATCAATATCAAAATAACACGCGGGATTTCCCGGCGGATTCGCCGTATCATCCCGCGCTCGCGGAAGAACTTCGGACGGCGCGCCGGAATCTGTCAGCCGCTTACGGGGAATTCAATCAGGCGACGGAGCCGGTTTTAATAGAAGCGTGCGTTTATCGTATCCGCGCGGAGACAGCGCGCTGTGATTATCTGTTACGCGCCGTGAAAGCGTCCGGGAAGATATTCGCCGCGCCGGAACGCGTATCCGACGCCGCCGCGATTGAAGCCGTACCCGGTACAGCGTCCGGAACAGCCGCCGCGATTGAAGCCGTACCCGGAATCAACGCCGGATCCGCGTCCGGTATTTTCTCCGGCTCCGCCGCCGTTCCCGCCTTCGCGCCGGACATGGATATTATAAATATAAATAACGACGAACACGGCGTCAAATCATCATAACACTGTGATTGGTAAAAAATCAAGCTAAAATTATGATGATCAATGATAATATGATAAAAATAATATAATGGAAAGGAATATGATATATGAATCTGATCCGGGTCGCGCTGTCCGCGCTGTTGATATTATTTTTTCTGGCCGCCCTTTGGCGGCTGATCCGCGTACCCCTGCGCATTGCCCTCGGACTGGTCTGCAATACGCTGTTGGGATTTCTGGCTTTGTGGCTGGTCAATCTGGCCGCGCCTGTCACGGGTTTTTCTCTCGGCCTGAATCTTCTCAACGCGCTGATCATCGGCATTCTCGGCCTGCCGGGTTTCCTGTTTTTGATTTTAATCCAATGGGTAATCTGACAGATACATCACAATATAACCGAAATTTCCCCGTCCGTCAACCGGCAAAACGCCGCGTCCGGACGGGAAAATTTGTTTCCGCCCGGTTTTGATTAAGATTCCCGTGAAAATCTTTTGAAAAATTGATAAAATTTTCACGCGAATATCGCTGAATTTAAAAATAGAAATCGAGTATTTCAGAGAAAATAAAAGCAATCCGGAGAAATCAAGAGCATTTATCGCGCTTATAAAAATTATAATTGACAGGCGCGGAAAACAGTGGTATAAAATAAAGCGTTCTGATCGCGCGGCTGTATATAAAACAGCCGTCTGTAAGAAAATAATGAAAATTTTAAAGTTTTAATCGGAGGAGATCTCATGTCCAATTCCAGAGCGAAAAAAAACCGGCGGAACCTATATGGAAAATCCGTCCGGGATCGAACGCAAATGGTATGTATTGGACGCCGCGGGAAAGCCGCTGGGCAAAACCGCCGTCCAAGCCGCCGATTTGCTGCGCGGAAAACTCAAACCCACTTACACCCCCCATGCCGACTGCGGTGATAACGTGATTATCATCAACGCTGGAAAAGCCGTATTGACCGGAAAAAAACTCCAGCAGAAATATTATCGCACGCATTCCGGATGGGTAGGCGGCCTGAAAGAAACGCCCTATCGCATTCTTATGCAGGACAATCCGGAACTGGCTATGAAAATCGCTGTCCGCGGCATGATGCCCCGGAACACGGTTTGCAGAGCGTCCCTGAAACGCCTGCACATTTACGCGGACGAAAATCACGTCCATCAGGCGCAGAAACCCGTCAATTGGCCCGTCGCCGAATGATTGTGAATTTTTAAGGAGGAAGCAGGCAATATGTATCAGTCGAAGAAACCCTATCTGTACGGAACCGGACGCCGGAAATCCTCTGTCGCCCGCGTGCATCTGTTCCCCGGCGGCGAAGGGAGCATTACAATCAATGGCCGTGATATTGACGAATATTTTGGCCTTGATACATTGAAGATGGTCGTCCGCCAGCCTCTGGAAGCGACCGGCAATGTGGGCAAAGTGGACATTACCGCGACCGTCACGGGCGGCGGCGTCTCCGGGCAGGCCGGCGCGCTCCGTCACGGCATTTCCCGCGCTTTATTGTTATTAAGCGAGGACAACCGGCCTATTCTGAAAAAAGCCGGATTCCTCACGCGTGATCCGCGCATGAAAGAGCGCAAGAAATACGGCCTGAAAGCGGCCCGCCGCGCTCCGCAGTTCTCCAAGCGTTAAAA
>CAJOQY010000116.1 GCA_905236835.1 uncultured Oscillibacter sp.
CAAGAAAGAATATGACAAAATTTCCGGGGCTTTACAGGATGTACGGGAGAAAGGCTACGGCATTGTCATTCCGGGTATGGACGAATTAAAATTGGAAGAACCGGAAATTATGCGACAGGGCGGACGGTACGGCGTCAGATTAAAAGCAAGCGCGCCGTCCATTCACATGATCCGCGCCGATATAGAAACCGCCGTCTCTCCGATTGTCGGCAATGAGAAGCAATCCGAAGACATGGTTAATTATTTACTGCAGGAATTTGAGGGCGACACAAGCCGTATCTGGGAATCAAATATATTTGGCCGCAGTTTTCATGAACTGGTCAACGATGATTTGCAGACAAAACTGGCCCGTATGCCGGAGGACGCCCGTCAGAAATTACGCGAAACGCTTAGCCGGATTATCAACGAGGGCAGCGGAGGTCTGATTTGCATTATATTATAAAATATAAATAATATAAATAAAAAATCCCCCGCCGTCCGCGCGAGACAGACGGGGGATTTTTATATTGCGTATGCTTTCTGATTTCTTTCCCAATCCAGCAGGATTTCGCGCGCTTTTTTGGTCCGGCCCAAATATCCGTGCGCGTTGGAAAATAATACCGCGCCTGTTTTGATATTTATATTATTATTTACCCGGCGGTCAAGATAATCCTGTATCGCGTTGAACAGGCTGTCCAGAACCGGCCCGCGCAAACTCGCGTTGTCTAATAAATCAACACAGGCTTCCGTTGTCGCGGCGTTCATCAAATCACGGCATAGATTTTCATCCGCGCCATTGATCGCCGCGTGCGCGCAGAACAACTCCCGCCGACAGTCCGCCGCGCGGGAATGCGTATTCATGATTCCGCCGGCGAGTTTAATCAATTTGCCAATATGCCCGATGAATAAAATATTTTCAAATCCCTCCGGGATCGCCATATCCAGCGCGTCGCCAATGAAATTCGCGCATTTGACAACCGGCGTCCCGCGCGGGATTTTTATATTATTATTATTATTTATAAACGCCGCGCCATACGCGCCGGGAGTGAATATCAAATCCCGCGCGCCCATGACCGCCGCCTGATGGATTTCCAGTCCAATCGCGTCCAGCATGGCCCGTTCACTCATCGGCTCCACAATGCCGGTCGTACCCAGAATCGAAATCCCGCCCTTGATACCCAACGTGGGATTGAACGTCTTTTTCGCCAATTCCGCGCCGTCCGGGACGGAAATCATCACGGCAAGTCCGCCGGTATATCCCGCCATCGCGCGTTCCCGTTCCACGGCGTCCCGGATCATTTGTCTTGGGACATGATTGATCGCCGCCGCGCCTACCGGCTGATCCAATCCCGGTTTCGTTACCCGTCCGACGCCTTCTCCGCCGTCGATTAAAATATTATTGTTATTTATATTATTTATATCATCTGTTTTCCGGACATCGGCTGTAATCCAATGCCCGGTTGTGACATCCGGATCGTCGCCGCCGTCTTTCTCTATCGAACAACGCGCCGTGATATGATTTATATTATTATTATTTATCAAATAACATTCGCGCGGCGTCATTTCCGCCCATAATCCGCCCGGGGTCCGTATGCTTACGCTTTCCGGGATATGCCCTGTCAGCAATAACCGCGCGGCCCCGGCGGCGGCCAACGCCGCGCAGGTCCCCGTTGTATACCCAATCCGTAATTTTTTTTGCCCGCTGTAAATATAATATCTCCCGTTCTCATCAAGCCGGTATTTTGATTTTATATGATCTATATCGCTTTGATTTTCCCGCGCCAGCGCCGACAGTTCCGGAAAACGCGCCATGATTTTCCCGTAATTCTCCCGTCTGTGCGGGAAATCGCAGTCCTCACAGCTTTTAATCCCTTTCGCCGTATATTTCAATTTTCCCCCGCATTTCGGCCCCAGCGTATATAACGGGCAATAACAGAACAGACAATTTAATTCATCCGGATTCAAATTCCCGTGACACGGAAAATACGGACACGCTCGGTTTTGAAAAAAACGCGCCGTATTGTTATTGATATTTTTAATATTTTTAATATCCTTCTCCACCCGAATTTTCACTTTCCCCGTCAGTCAAGTCATTTTCCGCCGCGTATGGCTCCATCAGCGTGACGCCGTTGTAACTTCGCGTAAATTCGCCGTCGATTAAATACCGCACTTCCCGGACATTGTCCAGCGAACGTAACGACAAATCCAGCGCGTATAACGCCGCGGAGACGGAATCGCCCGGAACGGAATCCAACAGCGCGGATGATAAATTCACAAAGCATATATCTTCTTCCAGACGCGCCGAACGGACCCGGAATCCATCCGGGAACGCCGGATACAATTCCCGGCTCTCCGGACCGCTTTCCAACGCCTGCGCCACCGCTTCCGCCTGCGTGTCGCCCTCATACAGCGATAATACGCGATCTTCTCCCGTCAATACCCCGGACGCGTCCGGAAAATATAATTTTACCTCAATCGTCCCCACCACATCGCCGTCAGGCAGTAATAATATATCGCGCGCCGTAAAAGCCTGTTTTTCCCTGTACGCGATGGGCTGTCCCTCCAC
>CAJOQY010000117.1 GCA_905236835.1 uncultured Oscillibacter sp.
TCCATGCCGTATTCATCGCCATAGTAAATTGTCGGCGAACCGGGAAAAGCGAATAAAATCATCGCGGCCAATTTGACTAATATTAATCCGCGTTCGCGCTCTTCGGGGGATAGTTTAAATCTCGCCCGCTCTTCGCGGGATTGCGGATAATTTTCCGCGCCTAAGACCGTTAAAATTCTCGGCGTGTCATGCGTGCCAAGAAAATTCATCGCCGAATCGAACGCCGCCGCCGGATAGTTTTCGCGTAATGTCTCCAATGTCTCCCGGAACGCGTCGCCGTCGCCGCCGCGCAGGTAATCCAAAACAGCGCTCCGAAACGGATAATTCATGACTCCATGCAGTTCCCGTCCCAAAAAATATTTGCGCCGCTTGGAATAAGATATTTTATTGCTCGCGTCCTCCCAGACCTCGCCGATTAAAATCGCGTAGGACGCCGTCTCGTGCATGACAGTTCTGATATGCTCGATAAAAAAATCCGGCAGTTCGTCCGCGACATCCAGACGCCAGCCCGACGCGCCCGCCCGCAGCCAATGGCGGATGACGGAATCCTGATTCCAGATAATATAATTCTGATAATCCTGATTTTCTTCTTTGACATCCGGAAGCGTGTGAATGCCCCACCACGCGGTATATTTACTCGGCCATTCCTGAAAATCATACCATGGATAATATTTGCTGTCTTTGCTCTGGGCCGCGCCCAATTCCGGGTAAAATCCGTCGACATTAAAATATCTGCTTCTGGATCCCGTATGGCTGAATACGCCGTCCAATACGATTCTCATGCCTCGACGATTCGCTTCCCGGCATAATTCCCGGAAATCCTCTTCCGTGCCGATCATAGGGTCTAATTTCATATAATCCGCCGTGTCATATCTGTGATTTGATCCGGATTCAAACATGGGGTTAAAATAAATCGTCGAGACGCCCAGATCTGATAAATAATCTAATTTAGATAATACGCCTTTGAGATTCCCGCCGAAAAAATCCCGGTTCCAGATTCCGTCCGGCGGATTGGATACCGGCTCCTCGTTCCAATCCTCATGCACAACGCGATTGCCGATCATGCCGGACGCGTCGGGTATTTTATCCCGGCGAAATCGATCCGGGAAGATTTGATATGTCACGCCCGCGCCGAACCAGAACGGCGTGTGGCTTTTTTCATATACTGTCAATTGCCATGGATTGATTTTATTTTTATCATCACTGTAATTATAACCGTTTTTGTCCAGTTTGCATCCGGACCCGTCAGCGCGCCAGAACTGGAAATAATAAAATATTAATTCCGGCTTGTCCGGCGCGGGAAAACTCGCGTAAAATCTCACCCGTTCGCCGTCCATGGCGACAGGTAATAATTCAATTTCCAGTTTGTCTCCCGAAAAATCATCGCGCAGAATCACGAGACAGCGCGTAAAGCCCTCTGATTGCAATGGTCGGCATTTTAAAACAATATTCTGCCCGCATGGAACGGCCCCATATGGTTCTTTGCACTCCGTACAGCGGGAATCAAACACAAAAGGCTCACTCATGATATTCGCGCTCTCCTTTCGCCGTTTTAGATCGCCCCTTTTAGTGACATACTTCCGCCGCCTGAGAGTCGGAGGGTTTCCGATCAAGTATCCCAACGGATACAGTATCAAGGGACTGAACTATTTTCACGGCAACAATTGATTTTCTCCTGTAATAATATGCTCATCATCCGTCTCACGGTCAAACCACGCGTTTAATATTTGAACCGCCGTTGACGCCAGATTCGCGCCCGCGCTTCCGCGCTCGATCACCATGCCTATGGCTACTTCCGGCTCGTCATACGGAGCGAAACAGATAAAAACGCCGTTATTTGTAATCCCGCGTCCTAACTGCGCCGTGCCGGTTTTCGCGCCCGCGTCCACGACGCAATCCTGAAAGTAACGGCTCAATCCGCCTTCGGCCAGATTCTTCATGCCGGTTTTAATCGCGTTTAAATACTCCGGCGCGATCTCGACATTATTCATGGGGTTCGTGTCGCCCTGCGCGATCAAATTAGAATTGCCGTAGGCTTTCACGGCTTTTAATAAATGCGCCGGACAGTGGCGGCCTCCGGAAACAATCGTGGCGATATAATTCGCCAATTGCAGCGGCGTATAACGCTGATTGGATTGTCCGAACGCCGCCCACGGGGCTTGATCCTGTCCCTGCGGGTTATATGGCCGGTTGCCGGCGTAATCGCCGATCTCGATCCCCGTATGCTCGCCAAGCCCTAATTGCGTATAATATTCATCCAGCGTATCCATGCCCATGCGATAGCCCAATTCGGCGAAAAAATAGTTGCACGAATTCGTAATCGCCTGTGTGATATTCTGGGAACCGTGTCCGGCGTGATACCAGCAGTTGGCATATAAATTCGTCCGGGGATACCACCATGTCCCGGTGTCTGAAATACGGCCTTTTAGCGTAATCGCGCCGGATGACAAAGCCGCGTAAGCCGTGGCGGGCTTTAAAGTCGAACCGGGGGCGTATAATCCCATTGTCGCCCGATTGATTAACGGTTTCGCCGGATCCGCCGCCAATTGATTATAATCCCGCCGGTACGCCGTTATATCAAAACTCGGATACGACGCCAGACTTAATATTTCGCCCGTGCCGACTTTCACGACGGCCACGCCCGCGCCGCGCGTCCAATCGCGATCCGCCGCGTTCATGCGCTCAACCGTCTCGGCCAGAGCCGCTTCCGTGGCCTTTTGAAATTCCAGATCAATCGTCAATTCAACCGTGTTGCCCGGTTTCGGTTCGCGCGTGTAATATTCGCCCGTGATTTTGCCGTCCTCCGTGACGGATAAGATTCTTCGTCCGTCCTGTCCGTGCAGATATTGCTCAAAAGCCGCCTCCACGCCGTCTTTGCCGACTGTCGCGTCCAGAGAATAGCCTTCATATAACGGGTTGCCCAAATCCGTCTGATACAACGGCCCGACCGTGCCTAATATATGCGCGGCGGCGTCGGTTTCATATTGCCGCACGCTGGAGTTTACCACTTTCGCGCCGGAGTAATTTCCGTCCGATAATTTTGATATAAACTCCGTGTCGATATTCTCGGCCAATAAATATACGCTGTTGTCTCCGTATCTGCGCAAGCGCAATTCATATTGAATGCCCAAGACCATGCGCCGATCCTGCCCGGAAAACTCCTCCGGCACGCCGCATTCACGACCAAGCCATGACAGGAAATCCCCCGCCGAAATTCCGGCCCCGTCTAAAATCTCCGTACTCAAATTAGCCGCCGCGAACCGCGCCAGTAAATCACTCCCCGTGATGACCGGCCCTGTATCTTCTGATGGCGATGATTTTCCTTTTCCGCGCCGCAATACGCTTTTTACTAAATTCTTCGCTTTCTGGCCGACCGACAGTTCCGGCTCGGGATCAGGATCAAATAATTCCTCGCCCGCGCTTTCCGGATTGTCAGCCGGATACAAGTCCGACGCGTCCACCAGTTCCGGATGTTCCAGCATATAATTTTCCAATCTAATCCGCGATTCCCGGATGGAATTCATACACCATAACAATCTTTTTTTATCATCCGTCGGACCGCCGTCAATCGTAAACTGAAAAGGCTCTTCCCAATCAATCGGCAGACCGTCATGCCATTCCACGCCTTCGCCGTGGCATAACCATAATAATCTTAAAATCGCCTGATTCGCGTCCTCCCCGCGTTTCAACAGCGCCGGATCAAACGTCAGATCATACGCGTGGCCGTTTGATATAAGCGTAACGCCGTTTCGGTCCGTCACAATTCCTCTTGAGGACTTCACTGTCTCGTATCTTACAATCGAACCGACCGACCGCGCCAGATAATCCTCATGTTCAATCACCTGCGTTTCGTATAATACGCAGGTATAGACGATTAAAACCACCGCAGTCGCCAGAGCCATTAACAACAATCTCCCCGGGCGCGCCGGTTCCTCATCCCGCATCGCCTCCGCTTTATAGCCCTGATAGCCATATTTCATGATTCGCTTTTCATCCCCTTTCGGCGTTGATTCTTTTACCAGTTCCGCGGCTCGTCGGCGTGGGTACGGAGCGCCAGCGCCCGGAACAAAACCGTCACCAGCGGCGCGAGTAACGGAACAGTTACGACAAATTCCCGAAGCGTTAAATACATGCCGATTTTCCAAATAAAATCGCTGCCCCGGGACCAGAGTATAAAACAATGAAACACGCCGTGGAATAAAAACGCCATAATTGATACAACATACGAACACAGCGGCCCCGCCGGGAACAGACGCGATAACAAAGACGCCGTCAGACCCGTCAGGGGAAACAACAGCGTATAAAAACACGGAAACGCTTCCGGCAATAATAAATCACATACGATGCCCAGACCAAGCGCGAACCCGGTCGCCCCGGCGGGCTGTTCAAACGTCGCGGGAATCGCCGCCAGTAACGGATACAAAAACGGTATTACGCCCCATATATAAATCCGATGCAAAAACATTCCCTGCAAGGCCACGCACAACGCCGCCGCCAAGCTATATATACTCCATTTAAAAATTACCGCGTTGTCGGCTATCATGCTCCGCGCGCCTCCCGTCAATATATTATCATACTATTATCTATCATTCCATCTCTATACTAATATATTATAAATATATTATATCTATATTATAAATATATTATATCAAAATCTCACGTTACTATATCAAAAGATTTGATAATCACAACCTGCGTCAGATCCGCCGCGTTGACTTTCGGCGCGAGTATCGCGTATGCCGCCGAGCCGGAATCATCCCGCAGAACTTCCTCCACTGTCCCTATAACAAGTCCGGCGGGGAAAAATCCGCCCAGTCCCGATGTCACAACCAAATCCCCGGATAATAATTTGCAATCCGCCGGAAGATAATCCAATCTTAATCTGCCGGATTCCATCAGCGCGAAACCGCCTTTCGCCACGCCAAGTTCTTTCGTCCGGAATACCTGCGCGCCAATGGATGTATCCGTGTCAATCAGCGTCAAGGCCGTACACCAATTGGTCCCCGTCTGGCTGACGACGCCCACCACGGCCCCGGTCGCGTCCATGACGCAATCCCCCGTTTCCACGCCGTGCATACTGCCTTTATCCAATGTCAAAGACGCCGTCCAGTTCGTGACGGAATATTCCGTGATTAACGCCGTTTCCAAATCGCTTAAATCCCGCCGTTGTTCGCGCAAATCCAATAACTGTCTTAAACGCCGGTTTTCGTCGCTGTCGCTCTCCGCCTGCCGGACCGCTTCTTCCATCTCCGCCACGCGCTTTTTTAACGCCTCATTTTCCGCCATTAATTCCGTCACGTCCCGATACCGCTCCTGACGATCATTAAACCATGCCGCCCCCGCGCTCCCGGCGATCCGGAACGGCGTCGCCAATATATTAATAACATTAGCGGGCGCGGAAAAACCCGTCAGCGACGCCGCCGCCAATAACGCCGAAATCACCGCCGCCGCCAGTAAAATCCAAAGTCCGTGATTTTCCAAAAAATCTTTCATGTTTCTCTCACCCCCGGTCTGAACAGGGCTTTTCCGAAATTTTCCAGCTGATTATAATATTACGCCGAATTTCGACAGCATACGCGCCAGCCTCGGCAACGGCAGGCCGATTACATTCGTATAATCGCCCTCGATTCGTTCCACCAGCAAAACGCCCCGGCCCTGCAATCCATACGCGCCCGCTTTGTCCATCGGCTCTCCCGTGTCGACATAGCGTTTTAATTCATCCCGCGTCATGGCCCGGAATAACACATCCGTTTCTTCCGATTCCGTCAAAAACCGTTCGCCCTGTCTGACCGTGATTCCCGTGCGGACCGTATGCCAGCGGCCCTGTAATTCCGACAGCATATCCAGCGCCGCTTCCGGACTTTTCGGTTTGCCTAACTTTTCCTCGTCTAAAAATACCATCGTGTCAGCCGCTATCACAATTTCATCCGGGGACGCCTCCGCCGCCTGCGCCTTTTCCATCGAAATCATTTCCACGATTTCACGCGGCCCCAGTCCCGCCGGCGCCCATTCGCGCACACGGGGAACCCGGATTTCAAAATCTTTTAAACCAATTTGCTCCAACAACATTTTCCGGCGCGGCGATCCCGACGCCAATACAATCCGCGCGTTTTCAGGCGCTTCCGGCATTTGATTTCCCCCCCTGTTTATCCTGTCATATCCCCGTGGAGCCGAAACCGCCCCGGTCCGGGTCCGGCAGATTCTCCACCGTCACAAACCGGACCGGCGGTTGATGCTCAAATAATCGAAACTGGCAAATCCGCGCCCCGCGCGGGATGATAACATCCCGCGTGGCATACGCCGGGAAACGCCATTGATCCTGATTCCCGCGATACGCGAAATCTATGATCCCCATCGAATTGGTTTGTAATAATCCATATTTTTCAAACGTCGAACTCCGGGGGACCATATGCGCCTCAAAGCCAAGCGGCAGGGCTATGGCGACGCCCAACGGGATACGCTTATATTCCCCGGCTTTGAATTCCACTTCTTCCGCCGCGTATAAATCCATCCAGTCTGATTTCCCGCCGCCGATAAAATTCAACTCCGGCAGGTCCGGCGCGAAATATTTAATCAAAATCGTCTCCATGCCCTGTCCCCGCTTATGATCTAAATTATATTAATATTATATTACACCATACATATTATATTAAATTATTTCTTTTCGTATTTATCCAGTTTCTGCTGTAAGCGGAAATTCTCGCGCTTCAAATCGCTGACCTGTGATTTGGCTTTGCCCGCCTCGTCCAGATACCCTTTGACCTGCGTGCGGAGCTGTTCATCCGCCGAGCGGACTTTGAACAATTCATCCGCGATATTCATCGCGGCCAATACGGCGGCGTCTTTCAAACCCACTTTCGCGCTGTTTAACACGTCCTGCATTTTCTCGCTGACGTAAGACCCGACTTTCTGGCTGTATTCCGCCGCGTCCTCCGTAATCATCGTGTACTCCTCGCCGCAGATCTTCACGGTAACATGATTCGTCATGATGCAAACATCCCTTTCTCTGTTATCAATCTTGATTTTATGATCATATCGCTATGTTCCCGCCCGCGCGTTCCAATATTATATTAATATATTATAATATCTTGGCGCGGGCGTCTTTCGCATTATAACACGTTTTCCCGCTCCGTGCCAACAGGTAAAGCGGGATTTTATAAAATTTTTCGACAAAAAAACCGGCGTCCCGCCGCGCGTTCCCTCGCGCGTCCCGTTACGCGATTTGAAACAGCCGCTTTCCGTTCTCACATGTGATTTTTTCCATCTCTTCCGGAGTGATATTTTTCCATTCGGCTAATTGATGAATTATATATTTTAAATTCCGGCTGTCATTGCGCTTTCCCCGGAACGGGACCGGGGACAAATACGGCGAATCCGTCTCAATTACAATCCGATCAAGCGGAATGATTTCCGCCGCTTCCATGGCGCGGCGCGCGTTTTTATAAGTAATCGGCCCGTCAAAACCGAAATACCAGCCCCGCCGCGTCAATTCCATTGCCATTTCCGCGCTCCCGGAATAACAATGAAACACGCCCTTTAAATCCGGATACTCCCGGATGATACTCATACAATCCCCATGCGCTTCCCGGTCATGGATAATCACGGGCAAATGATATTTTAACGCCATTTCTATCTGTCGACGGAATACAAATTTTTGCAAGTCTTTTCCCGGATTTTCTTTCCGATAATAATCCAGTCCGATTTCGCCAACCGCGACAATTTTCGCTTTCCCCGGACGCGAATATAATTTTTCTAATTCCGATAACATATTTTCATCCGTATCCGCGCAGTCCTCCGGATGAATGCCAATCGCGGCGTAAATCCAGTCATACCGCGCCGACAGTTCCAGCGCCATTTTAGAAGAATCTAAATTACATCCCGGATTGACCACCAGTCCCACGCCCGCGCCGGGCAGGGCTGATAAAATCTCATCCCGATCCTCCCGGAACTGATTATGATCGTAATGCGCGTGTGTGTCAAAAATCATAAAAAATTCCCCATTTTTTCAAAACACGGCCCCCAAAGCGGCGGGACCGCTCCGGGGGCAGGCCGGCTGTATATTTATATCAATCTATAAATCATATCAGCCAATCCGATTGAGTTTGAGCGTCATCGCGCTTTTTCTGTGCGCGGCGGCGTTTTTATGCAATACGCCCTTTGATACCGCCTGATCCACTTTCCGAACCGCGATTTTGTACGCGGCCTCCGCGTCGGCGCGATTGCCGTCCGCCGCCGCCGCGTCAAATTTTTTGATCGCGGTTTTCATATCCGATCTTCTGGCGCGGTTGCGCAGATTGCGCGCCTTGCCGATTAATACGCGTTTCTTCGCGGATTTGATGTTCGGCAAACCTGACACCCCCTTTCCGTTTTCCCGGATTTCATCGCGTTCACGCGTTCCGGATTTCATACGCGTTTCCGCCTGTCGTGAAATATTATTATAACAGCCATATCCGGGAATTGCAAGAGATTTTTTAGATTTTCACTTTCACAATCTTTATATCATGATATTATCTTTTACATTCCGCTCTCGGACGGGTCCCGCTCGATAATCACAATGGATTCGATCACGGGTTGATCCTCCGGCGAAATCGTCCCGTTGTCGTCTATTGGCTCGGCTTTCGCGGCGATTTCGTCCACGACTTCCATCCCTGATGTGACATAGCCAAACGCGGCGTAATTGTCATCTAAAAACGTGCTGTCCGACTGCACGATGAAAAACTGAGAACTCGCGCTGTTATAATCATACGCGTTCCGCGCCATGGAGATTACGCCCCGGACGTGTGAAATCGGATTCATAAAGCCGTTGGCGGCGAATTCGCCTTTAATCGTCTGATCAGAACCGCCGAAACCGTTCCCATCCGGATCGCCGCCCTGAATCATAAAGCCATCTAAAATCCGGTGAAACGTCAGGCCGTCATAAAAGCTGTCATTAGCGAGGGAGATAAAATTATCAACCGTCTCCGGCGCGGCGTCGTGATCCAGCGCGATTTCAATCACGCCGTAATCTTTGACCGTAATCACGGCGTTGTATTGCGCGGCGGCGCTTCCGGAAAGATGATCACTCTCCGTATCGCCGGAAGTGAATTTTTTCTGATGGGTTGTCAGCGTCAGTATCACGAATACGCATAACCCGACGCAGACGGCGACGATTAAACTCCGCCTCGCTTTCGGGTCTATGCCCATATTCGCGGGACGCTGGGAGGGAGAAACGGATGTTTTCTGCCGTTTGCCGTTTCCCGTTTTAGACGCTTTCGATGCCATAATAATTTCCCCTTCCTGATTTTATTTTTTTATTTATGATTTTCCAGTTCTTCCAGCGCCTCGCGCAGGACGCGTTTTTCGGCTTTCGTGGTGAGCGTTGACAAATCAAATTTTTCAAACAAATCCGGACGCCGCGTAATCGTGCGTTTATAACTCTCTTTGCGCCGCCATTCGTCCACTTTCGCGTGATGTCCGGATAATAATATCTCCGGGACTTCCCGTCCGTGCCAGACCGCCGGACGCGAATATTGGGGATATTCTAATAAATAATTCCAATGCGATTCTTCCTGATAACATTCCGCGTCGGGCAGGACCCCCGGAACAAGGCGGCATACGGCGTCCGTGACGGCCATCGCCGCGATTTCGCCGCCGGTCAAGACATAATCCCCGATTGAGATTTCCTCGTCCACGCATTCCTCAATAAATCTTTCGTCAATGCCCTCATAATGTCCGCAGATTAAAATCACATGATTCCAGTTATGAAATATTTCTTTCACGACTTCCTGTGTGAATACCCGTCCGCACGGGGAAAGATAAATCGTCCGGCCCGGTCCGTGATTTTTTATCACATATTCCCAACAGCGATATAACGGATCCGCCTGCATAA
>CAJOQY010000118.1 GCA_905236835.1 uncultured Oscillibacter sp.
CCGGCCTGACGGAACTTGAAATTCCCGCCAGTATAATCATGATTGAGAATTTCGCCTTCAAAGACTGCGAATCGCTTTCCCGCGTGACAATCCGTTCCGCCGAGACCATTCTTGGCATGGACGCTTTTTACAAATGCCATAATATTTCCGAAATCAACGCGCCGTTGAAATGGCTCTGGAAAAACCGGAAAAAATTTGACGATCTGCGGCGGAAAAGCCAAATCTGGTGGTTTCGCCGCTTCTGGAGCGTCCGTGAAAACGGAAAATCAAAACATCCTGACGGGAAATAATCCGGCTTGACAGCGATTTTATGATTTTGTATACTGGACGCGCCTGTAAAATAGGAAAATCTCAGGCCGCGGCATTCGCGGCGGAAAGACGGCGCATATCTTGAAAAATATCCAAAATATCACTCTCAAATCCGCGCTTTTAAGCGTATTGATTATTTATCTGCAATTTTCGCAGCTGCAATTCAGCGTTCATGATTATATCGCGCGTTTGTTTGATTTAAAAATCCCGTTCTTGATATTTGATTTATTAATCATTCTCGCGGCGGATTTATTATTTTTCCTGATTGCGCGCCGATGGTCCGCCGCGCTGGGGATTCATTGCGTGATTTGCGCTGTTTTTGGCGTCGCCAATTATCATGTGACGGAATATCACGGTTATCCGTTGTTTCCAAGCGTGATGGCGAATACCGGCGCGGCGTTAAACGTCATGTCCGGATACCGGCCTATCATCGACGCGCGCTTTTGGGCGATTTTGATCCTCACGCTGGCGGAATTTCGCCTGATCGCGCTTTTGCGCGCGTGGGAAAAAAACAATCCATCCGAAACTGAACTCAAATCAAAACCCGGGTATCAATCCCCAAAAAAACGGATTCTAACGCTGGCGGCGCTGATTTTTGATATTTTTATTATTATTATCATCATGTTTTTCGGCATACGCGGGACGCTTGTCACGCTGTCGGCGGAAAAGGCGATTACTCAATACGGCTTCCCGGCCTGTTTTCTGGATGATTTGAAATGCGTGTTATATCCGCGCCAAATGCCGGAGGGATATAATACGCGCGCGATCAACGATATTCTGTCCGGATTTGAATCCAATTCCGGTGATGGGAATCATCAAGATCATTTCACGGGCGAAAATAATAATAATAATATAAATCCGGATATTATTTTAATATTAAACGAGACGTTCTGTGATTTAGACGTTTACGCGGATGTCATGCCGGACCGGGATTATATGTCGGCGTTTTATCACATTCCCGGCGCGGCCTACGGATACGCGATTACGCCCGGAATCGGCGGCGGGACCAATAACGCCGAATTTGAATTGCTGACCGGAAATTCAATGGCCCTGCTCAAACGCACTTCGCCGTTTAATTATATCAACTTTCAAAAATCCAGCCTCAATCTGGCGCGATATTTCAAACAATTTGGCTATCAGACCGCCGCCATGCACAACCGCGACGGGAGCAATTATAACCGCAATCGCGCGTATCCGGCGATGGGCTTTGATACGATCCTGCTGGGGCCGGAACACTTTCCGGACGCCGGGTCCAACGGAAACCGCGTCGGGCTGGATTCTCATGATTATGATTATTTAATCCGGCAATATGAAAATATGCCGTCCGATTCGCCGAGATTGATTTATCTTTTGACGTATCAAAATCACGGCGGATGGGGACAAAATCCGGATGAATTCGATACGGTCCACACAAAAAATCATTTCGGCGATTTGACGGACGATGTCAACGAGTATTTGTCCACCGTCGCGCTGTCCTGTCAGGCGTTCGTCGAATTGACGGATTATTTCGCGCAATCCGAACGGCCTGTTATCATCCTCATGACAGGGGATCACGCGCCGAGCTTTATTTCCAATCTGCCCGGAAAACGCGCTTATGACGAATTCACGGAACAGATTATCAAAAGAACCGTTCCTTATGTGATTTACCGCAATTATCAAGATAATCATCATCAAGATAATTTGCCGGAATATATTAATACGTTCATGTTCGCGCCGCTTGTGGTCCGGCTGGCGGGACTGGAACTCACGGATTATTATCAGGCGATATTAAACGCGCAAGCCGCGTTCCCGGTTTTCACAAGCAATTATATCCGCATGGACACGAACGGCGATTTGAGTTTTTATCATCCGTCCGATCCATATAACGATCCCATCACAAAATATTTATATCTTGAATATAACGCTTTAATCGCCGGGGATGATTATCAGGAAAAATATTATCTGCCGGATTATCAAAAATAAAAATATAAATATAAAATAAAATAAAAATATAAAAAATCAAATCCGGGAGGCGCGCGTATGGCGAAACTGACGGCTGATTTTTATCATCATGACACGGTCGAGACCGCCCGCCGCCTGCTTGGGAAAATCATCGTCCGGCGGCTGGATGATCATATCGTTTTGGCGGGCAGAATCACGGAAACGGAGGCTTATATAGGCCGCTGTGACAAAGCCTGTCACGCGTATGGATATAAAAAAACCGCGCGCACGGAGACTTTATTTATGCCGCCGGGACACGCTTATATTTATTTAATCTATGGCCTTTATCACTGCTTGAACTTTGTCACGGAGCCGGAAGGGGAACCCGCCGCCGTATTGATCCGGGCGATCACGCCCGTTTCCGGCGCGGATGAAATGTGGCGGCGGCGTTATGGGGATTCGCCTGTCACCCCCGCGCGCGAACGCGGATTTTTAAACGGTCCGGGCAAACTCTGTCAGGCGATGAACTTAACCCGCGCCGAAAACGGAATGGATTTGACCGGCGATATTTTATACGTCCGGGACGGCGCGATCACGCCGGATGAAACCATTCTGGCGCGTCCCCGGATCGGCATTGATTACGCGGAAGAGGCCCGCGATTTTCCGTGGCGGTTTACGCTGGTAAAAGCCGATCAAAATAAAAAATAAAAATAAAAATAAAAAATTTATACAGATCGCGATCGCTCTAAATTTTTTCCTCTTTTTGCCGATAAAATAATCAGATAAGCGTATCAAATACGGCGCGGCGCGAAATAATAATATTATATATTATATCCGCCGGAAAGGGATGAATAAAAATCATGGACGATTTCACAATGAGTATCGCGCGAATGGCGATGGATATGAAGGCTTCTCAATTCACGCGGGATTACGCGACTTCACTGACAAAAAAAGTCATGGACACGCAGGAAGAACTGGCGGTGAACGAGATTCAGAATCTCATGCCGCAAGTCCCTCAGATTCAAATTCCCAAGGGAGAATTTATCGACGTATACGCCTGATAAAATAAAATCATCAAAATATCCCCCGCCGTCCCCCTCTTTCACAGGAGGGGGAATGTCATTTATTTGACGCTTTGCGTTTTTATATTTTTTATGCTAAAATAAAAATAAATAATAATAAAAATAAAAAGCGGGAGGCGCGGCGGCAATGGTGGTAACAATTCGATCTCTGGGATTAAAAGGCATTACGGGATATGAAGTCAGCGTGGAATGTTTTTTATCGGGCGGACTGCCGTCTTTTGACATGGTCGGACTGCCGGACGCGGCTGTCCGGGAAGCGCGGGAACGGGTTCGGGCGGCGGTCAAAAACTGCGGCTCCAGTTTCCCGCAAGGACGCATTACCGTCAATCTGGCCCCGGCTGGACAGCGGAAGGCCGGGACGATTTACGATCTGCCGATTTTCGCCGGACTGCTGGCCGCGATGGAAGATTTGCCCGCTCTGCCGTCAGACGCCGCGTTTCTGGGCGAATTGTCTTTGTCAGGCGCGGTCCGGCCCGTAACGGGCGTACTGCCAATGGCAATCGCCGCGCGTCAAAACGGCATTCGTCAATTGTTCGTTCCGAAGGAAAACGCCGCCGAGGCGACTTTGGCCGCGGAAATCCCCGTTGATTATAATTCCGCTCAAAACGCGCGAAGCCCGGAAAATCAACCGCGTAACGCCGGGAATCAAAATCCCGAAAAACAACCGGGCGGCGTTGAAAATCGCGCGCGAAATCAAAATGATTTCATCGTCTATGGCGTGCCGGACGTGCGGGCGCTTGTGTCACATTTGCGAAATCGCGAGAAATTACAGCCGGAGCCGCCGTGGACGCCGTCGGATGACGGAATCATTTTGCCTGATTTCAGCGACGTTATGGGACAGGAACAAGTCAAACGCGCGTTGGAAATCGCGGCGGCGGGATCGCATAATATTTTATTAATCGGCAGTCCCGGCGCGGGAAAATCCATGCTCGCCAAACGCCTCCCGTCGATTTTGCCGGACATGACGCGCGCCGAGGCTTTGGAAGCGTCCGAA
This sequence comes from uncultured Oscillibacter sp., assembly GCA_905236835.1. Lineage (GTDB taxonomy): Bacteria > Bacillota > Clostridia > Oscillospirales > Oscillospiraceae > Oscillibacter. The sequence goes on from CAJOQY010000118.1 coordinate 4,306, forward strand.
ATCTGGTCTGTAGCTGGACTCGCGGACCCCAAACAGCCGTTGTTGATCCGGCGTCCGTTCCGTTCGCCGCATCATACGGCGTCCGTGGCGGCGTTCGCCGGGGGCGGCCTGAATATCCGTCCGGGAGAAATCTCACTGGCGCACAACGGCGTTTTGTTTCTGGACGAACTGCCGGAATTTCACAAAGACGTATTGGAATCCATGCGCCAGCCCTTGGAGGACGGGGAAATCACAATCGCGCGGGCCAGCGGGACTGTACGTCTCCCGGCGAGATTCCAGCTTGTATGCGCCATGAATCCCTGCCGCTGCGGGTGGCGCGGACATCCGTCCGGACGCTGTAACTGCACGGAACAGGCAATCGCGCGTTATGTCGAGAAAATCTCCGGGCCTTTATTGGACAGGATTGATTTGCACGTCAATGTGCCGCCGGTGGAATACG
>CAJOQY010000119.1 GCA_905236835.1 uncultured Oscillibacter sp.
AGATACCCAGCAGCCATAAAACAGGCATCTCATACACCTCCCCGCGCTCCGCCATATCCGACGCCCGGACAGTTCCGGCATATCCCGCGATTGCTGATATTGCCGCTCCGTCATATCATCCGGCGCGTCAAACGGATTGTCCGGCATATCGGGCTTTGATTCTCCCAGAGAATGATTTTCCGGCTTACAACCCGGATCCGGTTCGCTGTCCGGATTGGAATTGGAATCCGGTTTCCGGCGCGGACGGATACGAATCCGCCGCCCGTGACGTTTGTTTTTGCCGCGCCGCGTTCGTTCTTTGCGGTTTTTGACTTTTTTCCGATCCGGACGCCGCTTTTTTCGTTTTTCCCGCCGGTTCGGATTCCAGTCGCTTTCCCGATAAAATCCGCCGCGCGGCGCGCTTTCCAAATCCGGCTCCGTTATTTCTTCCGGATTATCTATATTATTATTTATATCATCATGCTCTATATCATTTATGCTTTCGACGTCTATATTTTCGTCTATATTTCCGTCATTTTCCGGAGTTGTGATATTTTCCGGGGCGTCCTGTTCCGCGTTTTCACGCGTGATTTGATTTTCCGGCGGTTTTATTTCCGGATCCGGGTTTGCCGTATGATTCGCTATATTTTCCGGCGTCCGCGCGTCCGGATTGGGATTGGAATTGAAATTAGAATCAAAATCGCCCGGCTTGATTGGCTCCGCGCCTTCCGGCAGATCCCCGGACGGCGGTCCGAACCCCTCTCCCTCCGGAAGCGGCGGCAGTTCATCCAAGCTGGATATATGAAACGCCCGTAAAAATTGCTCCGTGGTACGATATAACACAGGTCGTCCCGGTACGGCAAGGCGTCCGCAGGCTTCGATTAATCCGCGTTCTTCCAGCAGTCTCACGGTATACGCGCTGTCAACGCCCCTGAGTTTGTCCACATAGGCGCGCGTCGTGGGCTGATAATACGCGATAATTGTCAACGCTTCCAACGCGGGCTGGCTTAATTTCGCGGGCTTGCGGATCTCAAACGCTTTTCGTATCACATCCGCGTAATCCGGCGCGGAACATAACTGCCATTTGTCATCCAATTTCAAAAGCCGCATTCCGCGCCGTTCAAACGCGTAATAATCCCTTAAATGATTTAACGCTTTTTCCGCCGACCCGCGTTCGATTCCAAGCGCGGTACAAAATCTCTCGATATGTACCGGCTCCCCGGACGCGAATAAAATACCCTCTACCGCCGATTCCAGTTCCCGTGAATCTTCCGTGAAATTATTATTATTTTCCGGCGTGTCCGGCTGGTTGATGATTCGCATAAAAAATCAAACTCCCTGATTGATACGGCTTTTATATCGCGTTATCCGGCGCGCTGTAACGCGTCCGAATTTTCGCGTATGCCCTCATCCGGCTCCGCGCCGCCCTCCCGGACAGTATACGCCTCTTCCGGGCCGGATAAACGCAATAATCTGGATCGGCATAATTCCAGCACCGCCAAAAACGTGGCGACGATTTCACTGCGGGTCCGACAGCCGAAAAACAGACGGAACAACCGCAAAATGCCGTGTTCCCGAACCATGCTCAGAATTTCCCGCGCTTTTGTCTCTACTGGATACGGTTCATGCCGAACGATCTCACGAAACGCCGCTTCCGGCGACGGCAGCGCCCTTTGTACGGACCGACCGCGCAATTCCGATAACGCCTTGTTTATATCCGATAATTGCTGGCTGTATTCGTATATTTTAAATCCGCCCCGTTCCATCGGCTCCGGATCGCGCGTGATAATATTCCGGCCAAATTCGCCGAATGTTCCCATTCGGGCGGCCATGTCCCGGATTTTCGCGTAACTCTCACCTCGGCGGCGTTCTTCCAGTGACTGAATCAGCGCGTCCATTTCCGTCTGCGCCTCTTCGTCATCAATCGACAACAGCATACGGGATTTCATCAGCATTAACTGCGACGCCATTGTGATGAACTCGCTGGCGACTTCGAGATCCATGCTTTGCCGCGCCGCGATCCACGCGAGATATTGATCGCAAATCAAAGAGATGGAAATATCCTGAATTTCCATTTTATTCCGGCTTAACAGGAACAAGATCAAATCCAGCGGACCCTCAAAATCTTGCATATCATCCGATTTGGATCGAACCACTTTTTCCAGTTTAAATACAGGCGCGTCCATGCGAAACCCCTTTAAATCAATCAATCATATTTTAAATATTATCAATCAATATTATATCCAGATTATATTCAACAGAAAATCGTAAATAGCATTCACGGCGGTTCCGACGAAATTAAATTGCCACCCCATCCAGACCGCCGCGAATAAAATCATCATGCCGAGACGTTCATAGCGCATCCAGAGCGTATAAATTTGATCCGGCAGGAACGCCGCCGCGACTTTGGAGCCGTCCAGCGGCGGAAACGGCAGTAAATTAAACACGCCCAAGCCGATAGACAGCGGAGCCACGGACCACAATAAAAATCCAAGAAACATCGCGCCCGCGTCCGTATCCGAGAGATACGGGAACAAAATCCGGGTCAGCAATATCGCCAGCGCGGCCAGAATAAAATTAGACGCGGGTCCGGCCAGCGCTGTTATCGCCATGCCCCATTTCGGATTTTTAAAATAACGCGGATTGACTGGAACCGGCTTTGCCCAGCCGAAACCCGCCGCGAACATCATCGCCAACCCCAGCCAGTCAATATGCCGCAAGGGATTGAGTGACAGCCGGTGTAATTTTTTCGCCGTGGGATCGCCCAGCGCCAGCGCCGCCAAACCGTGACAGCTTTCATGCACCGTCAGACATAAAAACACCGCCGCCACCCGCCAGAGCGCGGCATAAATCGCGTCCATATTCAGCGATTGCGCCAGATTTTGTAAATAACCCGCCAAAAAATCACCCCTCCGGCCAAAACAATAATTTATTATAGCAGGTCTTTTCATTAAATACAAGCGAAAATCATATCCGGATTTGATTTTTCATATATATAAAATAAACAAATATTCCGCGTAAATCAAGAATCGAAATTCCTTCCGTGTCAAAATTATATCAACATATAAAAATATAAATAAATTTATTAATGAAAGAATACGCTATTTTTTGCTTGTAGGCGACGGAAAATTATGTTATAGTAATAACCGCAATCCCGGAAAAGCGAATCACAAACAATACCGGCGACAAAATCAAGGAGGAAATTTTATGCAACAGGCGATTATGTTTGGCGCGGGAAATATCGGACGCGGATTCATCGGCGCGCTGTTGGAACGGAGCGGCTGGCACGTCACATTCGCGGATGTCGTTCCGGAAATCGTGGACGGGATTAACGCCCGGAAAGCGTATACCGTGCATATTCTGGATCAGGTGTGCGACGAGTGGGAAATTCGCAATATCAGCGCGGTCAATTCGGCGGGACCGGATATTGCCCCGGCCATCGCGAAATGCGATTTAATCACAACGGCTGTCGGGCCGCTGGTCCTGCCCAAAATCGCGAAAACAATTGCCGAGGGCATACGGACGCGTATCAAATCCGGCAATCAGGAGCCGATGAATGTCATTTGCTGTGAAAACGGCCTGCGGACAACGACAAGATTAAAAAACGAAACGTACCGGCATTTAAGCCCGGAAGAAATCGTATTCACGGATGAGCATATCGGATTCGCCGACTGCGCCGTGGACCGGATTTGCCCGAAACCGGAGTTTGACAATCCGCTTGACGCGGCTGTGGAAGAGTACATGGAATGGGACGTGGAGCGTTCGGCGTGGAAAGGCGATTTGATTGATGTCAATGGCCTGACGTACACGGATAATCTCATGGCGTGTCTGGAAAGAAAATTATTCACTCTCAACAGCGGCCACGCGATTTGCGCCTATCTGGGCAGTCTGAAAGGCTATAAGACGATTTTAGAGAGCATTTCCGATCCCGTCATTGGCAATATCGTCCACAACGCCATGCGCGAGAGCGGAGAAAGTCTGATCCGGGAGTTTGATTTTGATCCGGAAGTTCATCACGCGTATGTCGAGCGGATTTTCCGCCGTTTCCAGAATCCGCATTTAAAAGACGAAGTCCAGCGCGTGGGACGCGAGCCGATCCGGAAGCTGTCGCCCGGGGACCGCTTGATCAAGCCGCTTGTCACGACGGCGAATTACGGCCTGCCCGTGGATTATATGATTTTCGGCGCGGCGGCGGCGTTGCGGTTCAAATGCGACGACGATCCGCAGAGCGTGGAATTGCAAGAAAAAATCCAGAAGGAAAGCGCGGGCGCGGCGCTGACGCTGTACGCTGAGTTGCAGAAAGATAATCTGTTATATCTGCGCATTCTGGATGTTTACCGCGCGTTGGCGTTGATTTAAATTATTATATCTCTATTATAATTAATTATAGAAACGCCGCCGGACCTGTCTGAATACGGGTCCGGCGGTATTCATAAATATTATTGTGTCGGGTTCGCTAATTAAATTATATATTGACATTTTCAAAAAGAAATGAAGGCAGATTCCACGTATTTGGGATATTTATTGGTATATTTATATTTTGTCAGGATAGTCGAAAAAATTTTTTTAAAAATTTTTGAAAAAGGGGTTGACAAACGAAAAAGGCTGTGGTATATTAACAATCGTTCCGCACGGGACACACCGTGAGGCGGTTGGAAAGCGCGCCTCTGAGGTTGTCCGGTCAGGAAAAGTACCTTGAAAATTAAACAACGAGAGGAAAAGAAAGCATCAGATGGCAAGCTCTTTCAAGAGCGCGTAGGCGGAAGCCGGGCGCGGATTGGGAGAGGGAACCGAAAAAGAGTGTCTGATTCGGGGTTGAGTCAATTACCCGGGTTGGATACGAGATGAAGCTATGGA
>CAJOQY010000120.1 GCA_905236835.1 uncultured Oscillibacter sp.
AATTATCGTCTAAAATCGTAATATCGCCCGCCTCTTTGGCGACTTCCGTGCCGCTTCCCATAGCGAATCCGACATCGGCTTTTTTCAGCGCCGGTGAATCGTTCACGCCGTCGCCAGTCATGCCGACAACAAGATTTTCCTCCTGCGCGATTCGGACCAGACGGCTCTTGTCCGCCGGTAACGCGCGGGAAACTACCCGCAAATTCGGTAAAATCGCTTTAACTTCCTCGTCCGATTTCGCCGCCAGTTCTGATGAAGTCAGGGCAATCTCTTTTTCATCCGAGATCAATCCAGCCTCTCGGGCAATCGCCGCCGCCGTCTCTTTTCGGTCTCCCGTCACCATGACAACCTGAATTCCGGCGTTGCGTACTTCCTGAATCGCTTCGACAGCCTCCGGGCGTACATTATCGCGAATGCTGATGACACAGATAAAAATTAATTCCGCGTCGTTTTCGTCTATGTTATTATTATCTTGCTCCCGTTCCTGCGATTTCGCCACGGCAAGCAGACGCATAGACCGCCCCGCCTGCGCGTTCATATACGCCGCCAGTTGATTTTTTTCCTCAAGAGGTTTGACTTCCCCGTTTTCATCCAGATAACGCGTACAACGATCTATCAAGCGTTCCGGCGCGCCTTTCCAATATGTCACGCGCTTTCCGTCCCGCGACATTGTCACACTGGATGACTTCTTGTTGGAATCAAACGCGCTGAATGATACTATATTTTCGCGCCGTATTTGATCGACCACTTGAGAATCATTTAAAAACGCCATCAACGCCCGATCCGTGCTGTTGCCGCCGATGATTTTCCCGTCACTGGCCGACGCGCTATTGTTCACGCCGACGCCGGTAATCATATCCGACGCCATCACAGGCGGCATTTCGTTCAGAGATTTGAATACATACGCGCCGCCAGTCGCCATCTCCACAACGGAGAGCCGTCCTTCCGTGATCGTCCCGGTTTTATCGCTGAATAATAAACTTAAACTGCCCGCTGTTTCCAAACCGTTAATTTTGCGTACCAAAACATTATCTTTCGCCATGCGCAGACTCTGGAATGATAATAAAATCGAAGTCAGCATGGGCAGTCCCTCCGGGACCGCGCAGACAATAATTGTCACGGCGACTGTCACGGCGTCAATCAGTAACCGGATCCAGCCCAAAAAACCGCTCGGGATATTACCGGAAATCAGCGTCTTGCCCAATACGCCCGCCATAATCGAGACTGCGCCAATATAACCGAAAAGCGAAATCTGTTGGGCGAGTTTGCCGAGTTTGACCTGTAACGGCGTTTCGCGGGTATCTTCCTGCACTTCCAAGGCCAGTTCGCCAAACAGCGTTCCGTCGCCGACGACTTTGACAGTCAAATATCCCTCGCCGCCGCATACCACCGTGCCGCGATACGCGTAATAAGGATTTAACAAATCTTTTATATTATAATCCGCGCCGTTATCCAAAGGCCGTTTTTCGGCTTCTTCCGTCTCGCCGTTCAATACCGCCTGATCGACTTTGATAACGCCGTCCGTGATTTCGCCGTCCGCCGGGATTTTGTCGCCCGCCTGTAAATAAATCACGTCCCCGACCACGACATCGCCCACAGGAATTTCCGTCAATACCCCGGATCGGATCACTTTTGTGATTTCTTTCGCTTCTTCTTCCGCTTTCAGCGCCGACGCCTTGCCTTCCTGACGGTTTTCACTCACAGACGCGACGCCGTTGGCGATTAAAATCGCGACTAAAATCCCGAACGGCTCATACCACGCCGCTTCATGCAGGAAAAATAAAATTACCTGAATCACGAGCGCGGCCAGCAGGATTTTAATCATCGGATCCTGAAATCCTTCCAGAATTTTTTTCCACAACGGGTCCGGGGGAATTTGCGTCAACAAATTCGATCCGTATTGCGCCCGACTTTGTTCCACTTCCCGCGGGGTCAAACCTTGCTGTTTCATCATAATATTCCGTGTTCCTTTCCTCCATGTCCCGCAGAATATCCTGCGGTATGCTTATTATATTTTACCGCAAAAGAGAAATTTGTCAATAGCGCGATATGAGGTTGTATGGTGCGTTTTCTGTATTTTGTACAATCATACGACATCACTGACACCGGCAATCTCATTTTGTTAAAATATGGAAACTGAAAGCGGAGAACATCTGTACACGCTGTTTCAAGGCGACACGGCGAAAAAGCGAAAAAAAGCGTGGCCGCATGAGGAAGAAATTCAAGCGTTATCAGCGATCCGTTTTGATTTCAAATTTATTTTTCCTGAACGCAATCAAACCGTCATCCCGCATTTTTCCCAATTCTTTGGAAAGAGCCGTGCGATTTAAATTCAAATAATCCGCCATTTGCTGACGGTCAAAGGGAATCGAAAATTTTCGACTGTGACACTGGAGCGATACTGTGTTCAGATACGCCATGATTCTCCCCCGCGCTGTCTTGGGAGCGGTATGGAAACTCCTGCCCGACAGAATTAAATTTTTTCGCGCCGAAATATTCAAGAAATTCCGGAATAGTTTTAACGTCCATATTTCGCTATTATTTTTAACGCCGCCCGGATAAAAAAACAGAATCCGGCAGTCCTCCACGGCTTTTACGTCTACCAGAAGTATTTCTGGCAAAAGCGCGTAGACTTCCGCGAAAAATTCCCCCGCGTTCAACAGCGCCAGAATTGTCCGGTTGCCCCATATATCTACAGATTCAATCGTGACGCTTCCTGTTAATACCATGCCCATATGATCCGTGATTTCTCCCGCGTGGAGAATCGCGGATCCTTTTGCGTATGCGACTTCTTTCGCCTGAAGCGCGTCCAGCGCGGAAAAAATTTCCGTTTCCGTCATGCCGTGAAACAGCATGGAACGGGCA
>CAJOQY010000121.1 GCA_905236835.1 uncultured Oscillibacter sp.
CGCCGAGACGCTGAATATACTGGCCGGGAGCCGTCCGATTGGCGGCGACGAGGAATCCGGGCGCGTGAAACTGGCCGTCATGAATTTATTATATCAAAAATACGGCGTCACGGAGGATGATTTCGCGTCGGCGGAATTAGAGGCTGTCCCGGCGGCGAACGCGCGCGAAATCGGATTTGACAAGTCTTTGATCGGAGCGTATGGGCATGATGACCGGGTATGCGCCTACGCCGCGCTGCGGGCGCTGCTGGATTTGGACGCGACGCCCGAAAAAACGGCTTTGTGTATGCTGGCGGACAAAGAGGAAATCGGGTCTGAGGGCGTTACGGGAATGCGTTCCGCCGCGTTTGACGCGTTCATGGAGGATTTGTGCGCCGCGCAAAATATCCCGCTGAGGGTCTGCCGGGAGAAATCGTTCTGTCTGAGCGCGGATGTCACGGCGGCGTTTGATCCGGACTACGCGGACGTATATGACAAACGCAACGCGGCGTATATTAATCACGGCATCGGGCTTTGCAAATATACCGGGGCGCGGGGCAAATCGGGCGCGTCCGACGCCGACGCGGAGACAGTGGCGTATATCCGGCGCGTATTTGACGAAGCGGGCGTAATCTGGCAGATTTCGGAGCTTGGCAAAGTGGACGCGGGCGGCGGCGGGACCGTCGCGGCGTATATGGCCCAGCGCAATATTACCACGCTGGACGCGGGCGTTCCTGTATTAAGTATGCACGCGCCGTTTGAGACCGTCGGCAAGCTGGATTGTTATGAGACTTATAAAGGCATGAAAGCCGTTTATCAATCCGCGTTTTGATAAAAATCCCGCGTTGATGATCAAATAATTGTAAATTTTTTGTGAACAATCGCGCCGAATGGATGAAAACGGGGAAATTTGTTTCGGTTTTGTTTCGGTTCGTCTGATAGAATCATCAGGAAAATTGAAATCATCCCAATCAAATCCGGAGGCGTATCATGGATGTAATCTGTGTGGAAGATGAAATTTTGACCGCGCGGCATATTCTCTCGCTCTGTCGGGAGATGCCGGAGGTGAACCATACGGAGGGCTTCACCAGCGCCGGGCAGGCGCTGTCGTGGCTGGATGAGCATACCGCGGATGTCGCGTTGCTGGATCTTGATATGCCTGATGTCAACGGACTGACGCTGACGGAGGAAATCCGCAGGCGTCAGCCCCATATGGCCGTGATTTTCCTGACCGCCTATTCCCGCTACGCGGTGGACGCTTTCGCCCTGCATATTTCCGGGTATTTACTCAAGCCTGTCGGGAAAGAGCGGCTTCTGGCGGAGCTTGCTTACGCGGCGTCGAATCAGCCTTTGTCCGTTCCCGCCCGCGTCACTGTGCGGACTTTCGGATATTTTGAAATCATGGTGGACAGACAAACGGTCGCTTTCAGCCGATCAAAATCTAAAGAACTGCTTGCTTTTTTGATAGACAACAAAGGCGGCGGGGTCAGCCGAAGCAGGGCGCAGGCGGAACTTTGGGAAGATCGGGAATATAACAGGCAGATGCAAAAGCAATTTGACGTGATTCTGCGCAGTTTGCGCGGGACGTTGCGGGCATATGGAATCGGCGAAATTCTGGAACTGCGGGGAGGATTTATCCGGATCCGGCCTGAATTATTAAACTGTGATTTATATCGTTTTCTGGATGGCGACGACAGCGCCGTCCGGGAATTTCGAGGCGAGTACATGAACGGCTATTCATGGGCCAGAGTCACGGAAGGCTATCTCTGCCGCTTTCTGTGAAATTCGATTTTCGGCGTGTTTTATTGGAGGGGCGGCAAATGGAACAGGGGCAAATTTACCGTGAAAAAAGCGTCACGCGGATACAGTCGCCGGAGCAATTGAATGATTATTTACGGGTGACAAGTCCGGGGGTCTGGCTGGCGCTGGCGGCGGCGCTTGTGATACTGGCCGGAACGCTGGTCTGGAGCGGCGTTGGCTGGCTGGAGAGCGGCATTACCTGCGAGGCGCTGTCGAACGGCGGCGAGATCGTCGCGGCTCTGCCGGACGCGCGGACCGTACAGGCGGGAATGCCGTTTCGGGCGGGCGGCGTGGAAACCCGAGTGGAATCCGTGCGCGCTGACGAAGACGGTCGGTTTTACGCGACAGCCCGCGCGGAGATTCCGGACGGCGTCTGGACGGCGGAGATTATCACGGAGCGTATTCATCCGTTAAAATTTTTGTTTAATTAAATACGCGGCGGACTGTCGGAGGAATATATGGGGAAAAAACGCAAAAAAGAACCCTTGACGCGCGGCTGCGCGCGGGTTCCGGTAGTCATGCAGTTAGAAACGCTGGAATGCGGCGCGGCGGCGCTGACGATGGTTTTGGCGTATTATGACAAATGGATTCCGTTGGAACAGGTACGTCTGGCCTGCGGCGTGTCCCGTGACGGCTCCAACGCGAAAAATATTTTAATGGCGGCGCGCGCTTTCGGATTTGAGGCGAAAGGTTATCGCTATGAACCGGAGGCCCTGCGCGATGAGGGGTCGTTCCCGTGCGTGATTCATTGGAATTTTAATCATTTTGTGGTATTATGCGGCTTCCGGGGAAACAGCGCGATATTGAACGACCCGGCGCGGGGGACTGTCAAAGTTTCCATGGAGGAATTTGACCGGGCGTTTACGGGAATCTGCCTGACGTTCCGGCCCGGTCCGGAGTTCGTACCCGGCGGAAAACGGAAAAGCGTGTTGTCGTTCGCGGGGAAACGGCTTCAAGGCGCGTGGGGCGCGGCGGCGTTTCTGGCTCTGACATCCGTGATCGCCTGTTTATTCGGTATGATTCAGCCGGTTCTGTCCCGCGTTTTTCTGGACCGGCTTCTGACGGGGCGAAACCCGGAATGGCTGTATCCGTTTTTAATCGCTCTGACGGCTCTTTCGGCGCTTCAGATCGGCGTGAGCGTGATTCAGACGCTGACGGCGTTGAAAATCAACGGGAAAATGGCCGTCATCGGGAACGCGTCATATATGTGGAAGATACTTCGCCTGCCCATGGAATTTTTCTCCCAGCGCATGGCGGGCGATATTCAGCAACGGCGGAATGACAACGCGTCCATCGCGTCGGTTCTGGTCAATACCCTCGCGCCGCTTGCCCTCGACGCGTTTATGACGGTTTTTTATTTGATCGTCATGCTTCGATACAGCGTAATTTTAACTGTTGTCGGGCTGGCGGCGGTGGTATTAAATATGGCGCTGTCCGGCTATATTTCCGCCAAACGCGTGAATCTTACGCGCGTACAAATGCGCGACGCGGGGAAACTCGCGGCGGCCACGGTATCCGGCATTGAAATGGTGGAGACGATTCAGGCCAGCGGCGCGGAAAACGGATATTTCCAGAAATGGGCGGGCTATCAGGCGTCAGTCAATACGCAGTCGATCCGGTTTGCCCGCATGAACGAATATCTCGGCATTCTTCCGGCGTTTTTCGCCGCGGCGGCCAATGATCTTGTCATGGCGCTTGGCGTATGGCTGACGATACAGGGCCGGTTTACGATTGGCATGATTATGACGTTTCAAGGCTTTTTATCGTCGTTTTTATCTCCCGCGCAGACGCTGATTTCCGCCGGTCAGACGATTCAGGAAATGCGGACCCAGATGGAACGCGTGGAGGACGTGATGGAATATCCGGAGGATACGCGCGGAACTGAAAGCGCGGAGGAGCCGGAAGGCGGATATGGAAAACTGAAAGGCAATGTGGAATTAAAAAATATCACATTCGGGTATTCCCGTCTGGCGCCGCCGCTGATCCGGGATTTTTCGCTTTCGATGAAAAGCGGGAGCCGGGTGGCGCTTGTGGGGGCCAGCGGGTGCGGAAAATCCACGCTGTCGAAATTAATATCCGGATTATATCAGCCTTGGAGCGGCGAGATTTTATTTGACGGAACGCCGATTGATCAAATTGACAGAAACGTGTTCGCCGGTTCCCTTGCCGTGGTGGATCAGGATATTATTTTATTTGAGGATACGATCGCGAATAATATCAAAATGTGGGATGATTCGATAGAGGATTTTGAAATGATTCTGGGCGCGCGCGACGCGAAACTGCATGATGATATTATGAAGCGTCCGGGCGGCTATCAATACCGCCTGACAGAGGGCGGACGGGATCTCTCCGGAGGACAGCGGCAGCGCATGGAGATCTCCCGCGTATTGGCGCAGGACCCGTCGATTATAATATTAGACGAAGCCACATCGGCGCTGGACGCGAAAACGGAATATCAAGTGGTCAACGCCATTCGCGACAGGGGCATTACCTGTATTGTCATCGCGCACAGGCTGTCCACGATTCGGGACTGCGACGAGATTCTTGTATTTGACAAAGGCGCGGTTGTGGAACGCGGCACGCACGAGGAATTATACGCGAAAGGCGGCGTTTATACGGAACTGGTATCCAGTGAGTAAAAAGGGGGCGGTATCGCTTGGGCTGGTTTGACGAGCAAATCCGGACGCGGAAAGAGCGGGATCAGGATATATTTGAAGACTCTTTTCTCCGGATGGCGGGCGCGGTTCTTGGCGCGCGGGCCGCTTCCGCGCTGGACGACGAGCGCACGGTGGCGAAAGAAGCGATTGATGAAATTTTAAAATATTATCATTACAAGCCGAAAGAGGTTCCGGAGAATATAAAAACGCTGGATGAACAATTGGAATATATTTTGCGGCCTCACGGTCTCATGCGCCGGAACGTGACGCTGGAAGAAGGCTGGCGGAACGACGCGTTCGGGCCGATGTTAGGCTTTCTGTCGGATGACGGCAGGCCGGTCGCCTTATTGCCGTCCGGATTGGCGGGGTATTCTTTCACGGATCCTGTCACGGGCCGTAAAATCAAGATTAATCAAAAAACGGCGCGGCTGATTCAGCCGGACGCGATCTGTTTTTATAAACCGTTCCCGTTACGAAAAATCGGGATCGCGGATCTGGCTCTGTACATGAAAGACTGTCTGCAAATTCGAGATTTTACGCTTGTGGTTCTGGCGTCTTTGGCGGTCACACTGGCCGGAATGCTGACGCCGTGGCTGACACGCGCCATGACCGGTTCGATTCCGGCTTTGGGCAGCGTCCGGATGCTGGGCGCGGCGACGGTGTTCCTGCTGTGCGCGGAACTGACGGAACAAATGCTTTCTTCCATTCGGACCCTGCTGATTGGCCGTCTGGAAATCCGGACGCGGATCGGCGTGGAAGCGGCGATGATGGCGCGCGTTCTCATGCTACCCGCCGCGTTTTTCCGTCAATTCGGCGCGGGCGAACTGTCCCGGCGCGCGCAATCGGTGAATCAGCTATGCGATTTGATTTTAAACGGCGTACTGTCCGCGGGTCTGGCGTCTCTGACATCACTGCTGTATTTTACGCAGTTTTTTCAATTCGCGCCCGCGCTTGTGATTCCGGCGATGGCTTTGATTTTTATTACAATCTTGCTTTCCGTCGCGTTTACGCTGGCTCAGATGAATATCAGCAGACAGCACATGGAGTACGACGCGAAAGAGGCCGGCATGAGTTACGCTTTGATTACCGGCGTACAGAAAATCAAACTCGCGGGGGCGGAAAAGCGCGCCTTCGCGCGCTGGGCCGGACTTTACGCCGAAGGCGCGCGGCTGGTCTATCATCCGCCGCTGTTCCTGAAACTCCAGCCTGTTTTATTATTATCCGTCTCCCTGCTGGGAACGATTCCGATTTATTATTTGGCGGTCGTCAGCGGCGTTTCGGTGGCTGATTATTACGCGTTTCAGGCCGCTTACGGTGCTGTCATGGGAGCGTTTTCCGCGCTGGCGGGGATCGCGCGCACCGCCGCGCAGATCCGGCCAATTTTAGACATGGCCAAGCCGTTC
>CAJOQY010000122.1 GCA_905236835.1 uncultured Oscillibacter sp.
AGTTTTAAGATCAAATAAAAATAATAAAATTAAAATAATTTGATTTGATGATTGCGGGAGGAAAATAAGATGTCAGAACTTGGAATCGGGACGAAATGCGTACAGGGCGGCTATCATCCGGGGAACGGGGAGCCGCGTCAGATTCCCATTGTACAGAGTACGACGTTTCAATACGCCACCGGCGCGGAAATGGGCAAATTATTTGATCTGGAATCCAACGGCTATTTTTATACCCGTCTGCAAAATCCCACGAATGATTATATCGCCGCGAGAATCGCCGGATTAGAGGGCGGGACCGCCGCCATGCTGACTTCATCCGGACAGGCCGCGACGTTTTACGCGATTTTTAATATCGCCTCTTGCGGCGATCATGTGATTAGTTCATCCGCCATTTACGGCGGCAGTTATAATCTTTTCGCCGTTACGATGAAACGCATGGGGATTGATTTCACGTTTATTTCCCCTGATTGTACGCCGGAGGAACTGGACGCCGCGTTCCGGCCAAATACAAAGGCCGTATTCGGCGAGACTATCGCCAATCCGGCGTTGACGGTATTGGATATAGAAAAATTCGCCCGCGCCGCCCACGCGCACGGCGTGCCGCTGGTCATAGACAACACGTTCGCCACGCCGGTGAATTGCCGCCCGTTCGAGTGGGGCGCGGATATTGTCACGCATTCGACGACAAAATATATGGACGGACACGGCGCGGCTGTCGGCGGCTGTATCGTCGATTCCGGTAAATTCGACTGGACAAAATATCCGGACAAGTTTCCCGGCCTGTGTACGCCGGATGAAAGCTATCACGGCGTAAATTATACGGAACGATTCGGACTCGGCGGGGCGTATATTACAAAAGCCACGGCGCAGTTAATGCGCGATTTCGGGTCTATTCAGTCGCCGCAGAACGCGTTTTTGCTGGGGCTTGGACTGGAAAGCCTTCATGTCCGCATGAAACGGCACTGTGAAAACGCGCAGGCCGTCGCCGAGTTTTTGAATCAGCATGATAAAATCTCATGGGTGCAGTATTGCGGCCTGAAACAAGATAAATATTACGCGCTTGGACAAAAATATTTGCCGAACGGCTCCTGCGGCGTGGTGAGTTTCGGCGTCAAGGGCGGACGGGACGCCGCCGAGCGTTTTATGGGCAAGTTAAAAATCGCCGCGATTGAAACCCATGTGGCCGACGCGCGGACCTGTTGTCTGCATCCGGCCAGCACGACCCACCGTCAAATGAATGACGCCGAGCTTGCCGCCGCCGGGGTATCGCCGGATTTGATCCGTTATTCCTGCGGGTTGGAGGACGCGGCGGATTTAATCGCCGACATCAATCAGGCTCTCGCGTCATGCTGAAAACGTAAAATGATATAAAATTTAAAAAAATATAAAAATTATCAAAAGATGATGGATGATTGATTTTGGAGGGTTTATGTTTGGAATCGGCGGAAAAGCCAAAGAAGAGAGACAAATGCGGGAACAGGCGCTGGATTCGCTGAAAACGCGGCTGGAACGGCTGGAAGAACGCCTGATTTCCGATGAAAACGCGCGAAATGAAACAACGGAAGCGCTGTTCGCTTATTTTAATAGCCAAAGCGAGCTTGGGGAGGCGCTTTCCGTCCGCTTGGGGGAACTGCGCGCCGCCGCTAATAAACATGATATGGCGATTGCCGATATGTTGGACACATGGGATGAGTGGCGGGAATCGAATCAAGAGGAAACCCGCGCGCTCCGGGACGAACTCACGGAACAGTATCGGAAAGAGGCCCGTGAGACCGCGCGGCGGGAATCGGCTTTGCTGAAAGCGCTGATAGCCTGTCAGGATCAGTTGTTCGCCCTGCGGCGCGCGGCGCGGGGCGCGGGCGATTCCGTCTGGGAACGGCAGTTGTCCCTCGCGGAGGAGAGCGTTTCCGGCGAACTCGCGGCGGCGGGTTTGCGGGTTATATCGGAAAAGGGAATGCCCGTCAATTATGATTTGCATGATCCGCTTGCCGTCGTGGAAACAACGGACGAGACGCGGGGAATGCGCGTCGCCGACGTGTATTCTCGCGGATATGTATACCGGGGACAGGTTTTGCGTAAAGCCGGCGTTTCCGTGTTTCAGTTTACGCGAACGAAAGAAGCGGAAAAACAAGACGGCGCGGATGTCGAGGATTTGACGGAGACGGAAAGCGATGAAGAAATATAATATAAATAATATTAAGATATAAGGGGAAACTGCCATGAGCGCGTTGATTGGAATTGATTTGGGTACGTCCACCACGGAGGCGGCCATTTACCGGGACGGAAAAAAAGAGATGATATTAAATCTGGACGGGAAAGCCGTCACGCCGTCAGCCGTGGGGATTGATTCCGGCGGAAACTGGGTGGTAGGCGAACGGGCAAGGGCGCAGTATCTGTTATCCCCGGAAAATACGGCTGTTGAGGTCAAACGCAAGATGGGGACCGGTGAATCCGTCGCGCTGGGAAAGATTAAATATTCTCCCGTGGATTTACAGGCGCGGTTATTATCTTATGTGCGGACTTACGCGTCGGAATATCTGGGGGAGAACGTGGAACGCGCGGTGATTTCCGTACCGGCTTATTTTAATGATATTCAGCGGCGGGAGACGATTCTGGCCGGTGAACGCGCCGGATTTTCCGTGGAGCGTATATTAAATGAACCCACAGCCGCCGCGCTCAGTTATGGATTGGATCACATGGATGAGGAAAGCCATATATTGGTTTATGATCTGGGCGGCGGGACATTTGATGTGACGCTGCTTGAAATGTTTGACGGCGTATTGGAAGTGAAAGCGTCCAGCGGCGATAATCAGCTTGGCGGAAAAGATTTCGACGAAAAACTGATGAATCTTTTGTTCAAGCGTTTTCAGGACAAACACGGCGTGGACCTGCGCGGGGATCAGTACGCCGTTGTAAGAATCAAAGAAGAAGCGGAAAAATGTAAAATAACGCTCAGCGAACAGGACGCCTGTCATGTGTTGATACCCGCTGTCCGCGCCATTGAGGGAAAGCCGGTGGAACTGGACGAGACAGTCACGCGGGAAGAGTTCGAGGAACTTTGCCGGGAACTGCTTCAGCGGACCCATCATCCGATAGATGTCGTATTGGATGACGCCGGAATCTCGGAAAATGAGATAAACAGGATTATTTTAGTCGGCGGCTCCACGCGGATGCCCATGGTCAGCCGGGATATAGAAAAATATCTGGAAATGGCTCCGGAAGCGGCGGTCAATCCGGATTACGCGGTGGCGGAGGGCGCGGCGATTCAGGCGGGCATGATCTCCGGGGAAATTCGATCCGAGGACAGCCTTGTCATGACGGACGTGAATCCGTATACATTGGGAATCAGAGTCATGGACGGACTGGATGATAATGTCATGAGCGTGATTATTCCCCGGAACGTGACGATTCCCGTGACGCGGACGGAGCGTTATAGTACTTCAGCGCCTTATCAGACGGAGGCGAAAATTGAGGCCTATCAGGGAGAAAGCCGGATCGCGTCGCATAATCACCCGCTGGGGAATTTCATGTTCAAAGGCATTCCGCCAAGACCGGCGGGGGCTGAGTCGCTCGATGTGCGTTTTTCGTATGATTTAAATGGCATATTAAATATCACGGCGGTTCTGGTTTCCACGGGAAAAGAGGCGTCTATGCAAATTGATATGGCGAAAGGCGCGGAGAATATGCCGGATCTGTCGAAATGGAAAGAAGCGGCGGGGGCGAAGGCGTACCGCGCGATTATCCGCACGGCGGAACGTCTGATCTCCGGAAAAGGCGGCGATTTGCCGTTTGAACTGCGGGAGAAATTACGGGAAACGCTGGATGAGTTGAAGCGCGCGCTTGTGCAAGGAAATCCCGACGACGCGGAGGACGCGTCGGAAGCCCTCTCCGAACTGGTTGAAGCCGCGCGGAGTATGAGGGACATGACATGAATGCGGATTATATATTATATTATCAGGCGTTGGAACTGGAACCCGGCGCGGACGCGGCGGCGGTCAAAAAAGCCTATTTCCGGCTTGTCCGCCAATATACGCCGGAAAAAGACCCGGAGCGGTTTAAGACGATCCGTCAGGCCTATGAGGCGCTGAAAGAGGGGCCGCCGACGGAGGAAACGTCCGGTTTCCCGGAGCCGGACGATCCGGCGGCGCGTGAAGCCGCCGCGCGGGCGCTGGAAGAAATCCGGAGGAAAAATTATAAATCCGCGCTGGCTGTTCTGGAAGAGATTCTTTCGGATCATCCGGATGATCCGTGGCTGCTTCTGCGTCTGGCGGAGACGCAGAGAAGGGCGGGACATCCCCAAAAGGCCGCGAAAACCGCCCAAAGACTTCAGGAACTTTATCCGGACCGCGAAGAAGGCTATTTCCTCGCGGCGGGCGCGGCTTATGACCGGGGCTGGTATAAAAAAGCCCTGCCGCTGTATCGAAAGGCTTATAATCTGGGTACGCGCGGCATGGAATTTCTGACTGATTACGCGTCCGCGCTGGAAGATAACGGCATGAGTGAGGAATCCGTCAAAATCAGCCGGGAAATTCTGAACACGGGAAAATGGAACCGGGACAATATCGAATACGCCGCGCGGGCGTGGACCGGTCTTGCGGAACATGAGATCCGGACTTTAGAGGACGCGCGGGAGTTTTTGCGGCAATATGAGGACTTTTACGCCGGAAACCGTCGCTTTTTGCGGGATCCGCTGGAAATCCTCGCGCCTGTTGTCGCGCTTCTTGCCAGCCATCCGAAATTCGCCGCGGACAGCGCCGTTTATCAAAAGGCGGACGGAATCGCGGCGACTGTGGGAGAACGGGAGACGGAATGGAAGCGTCTGACGGATTCTATCAGGGCCGATATGCTGGGACGAGCGATTCAGCAAGACAAGAGCGTTCAATCGGACTGGATGGAAGCGGCGATAGCGGCCTTTATGGAATTCTTTCCGGATGTTTCGGAGAACGGCAATCCGGAATTATGCCAATTCGCGCGTCTGGACGCGCAATTGTGCCTGCTCAAAAAACCGGAGGCGCTGAAAAAAGATATTCCATACGTCCGGGAGAATTATCCCCTGCTTTACGCGCGATATAAAGAATTTTTAGAAGAAGCGGAGTCCTCGGAGGATACCAGCGCGCTATATGAGCGTCTGAAGCGCCAGTTTTTCAAAATCGCCTATAAATATTCCGGATCCGTGTTCCTGAAGCGATACCCGGAAGAAGATCAGACGCGTATACGCGGCATACGAATTCATGACGGATCGACGCCTTTTATACGCGCCGGGAATAAAATCGGCAGAAATGATCCCTGCCCCTGCGGATCGGGAAAGAAATTCAAAAAATGCTGTATGGGCAAGGGCGTTTATGATTGACGCGCGCTTGATATTATGATTGATAAAACGCTTTTTTCGCCTTTCCGCGCTTGACAAATTCCCCGGAATCGAATATGATAGGAAATCATGAATCCGCGAATATCAGCGAATGGAAAGGGGTCAAACCGCATGACGAAACTGGTACTGGTACGCCACGGCGAAAGCGAATGGAACAAATTAAATCTCTTCACCGGCTGGGAAGATGTGGACCTGAGCGAAAAAGGCCATGAGGAGGCCATTCAGGGCGGGCAGATTCTCAAAAAAGAAGGCTATGATTTCGATATTTGCTACACGTCTTATCTCAAGCGCGCGATCCATACCCTCAATCATGTGTTGGACGAGATGGACCGCGTATGGCTCCCCGTCGTGAAGGACTGGCATTTAAACGAGCGGCACTACGGCGCGCTGCAGGGCCTGAACAAGGCCGAGACCGCCGAAAAATACGGCGAGGATCAGGTGAAAATCTGGCGGCGTTCGTTTGATATTAAGCCGCCCGCGCTGGAACCCGACGACGAGCGCTGCGCCCAGAAGCGCGAATTATACCGCAATGTCGATCCGGCTGTCCTGCCCTATCACGAGAGCTTGGAAACCACGATTGAACGCGTGATTCCGTATTTCAACGATGTGATTCTGCCGGATATGAAAGCCGGAAAGCGCGTGATTATCGCCGCCCACGGCAATTCCCTCCGCGCCCTTGTCATGCACTTCGACAATCTCACGAAAGAACAGATCCTTGAAGTCAATATTCCGACCGCCGTGCCGCTGGTCTATGAATTTGACGATAATTTCAAGGCCGTGAAGAATTATTATCTTGGCGATCAGGAATTGATCAAAGCCAAAATGGCCGCCGTCGCCAATCAGGGCAAGAAAAAATAATGAAAACGCGCAAGCCGCCGGGAAGAAAAACCGGCGGCTTTTGGTTTTTATATTTTTATATTGAATGATATTCTAATTGCGCGATATGGCCGTATAATAAAATATATTTATCTTTTATCATCAAATTCTGATGATAATGCCCGAAAAACCAGAGTTGAAACCGGCATCTTTGAGAGA
>CAJOQY010000123.1 GCA_905236835.1 uncultured Oscillibacter sp.
ATCCAATCCGTTATCTGTCGTCAAAGCGATTTCGATTCCGGAAGGCGTGGAGATCGGGAGCGTCAAACTCATGATTTTAGATGATTCTTTATCCCCATTAATGGCCGCGCGGGAATTATAATATTAAAAAATCCCCCCAGCCGCCAAAGGCGGCGGGGGATTTTTAGCGCATGGCATGAATGATCACAGCGGCGACGGAAGCGGGCTTCGCCACGCGGGGAGCATGATCCGGGAATTTTGATCGTCATATTCAAACGCGCAGTAGTCAAACGCGTTGATCACGGTCGTGTTGCCGTAAAATGATCTTTGCGGGATTTTCATCCCGTAATTTTTATGAATATGCCCGTGAATAAAATATTTCGGGTGATATAAATCCATTAAATCCAAAAAACAGGAAAAACCCCGGTGCGATAAAGAATCAAAGTCATTTAAATGCCGCGCGGGGGCATGGGTTAATAAAATATCAAATCCGCGGTTCCACCATAGCTGGAGCCATAATTTGCGGACCCGGCGGCGCATCTGCCGTTCCGTATACATATTGTCGCCGTCGCGGTATTTGTACGAACCGCCAAGCCCCAAAATTCTCAATCCGTTGTCACAGCGGTATATCTGATCTTCCACGCAGATACAGCCGCCGGGCGGATTTCGCGCGTAACTGTCGTCATGATTCCCCCGGACGTATAACACCGGACATGGCGCGAGCGTGGCCAAAAATTCAAGATACGCCTGACGCAAATCCCCGCAGGCAAGAATCAAATCAAATCCGGACAGCTTTCCGGGCGTGTAATAATCATAATAATATGGGGATTCAATATCCGCCACCGCCAGAATCCTCATGGATTTAGCTTCTCCTCCTCCTGTGACGTTTCGTTCGCGTTTTCCCGCTTGATTTCGCTTGCGCGCGTGATTGCGCTTGTATCCGCCTGTTCCCGCGCGTATCCGACGCCGACTATATCAACCGTCGCTTTGCCGGTTTCGTCCAGTTCCGCGTAAACGGGAATCTCGCCGATGATATTTTCGTTTAACCAGTCCATGGCGATGACGCATTCCGGGTCAATAATATGCTCCTCGACAAGACGCCCGTTTTGCGCGTACAGCGGCCCCCGGAACGGATCGCAGAATCCGGAACAAATGCTGTCGCGCAGCAACGCCGCCAGACGGCGCGTGCTGTCCGGCAATTTGTCAGAGCAGGCCAGTTCCACAACGCCCGCCGACATTCCCCAGTAATAATTTAACGCTTTGCCGCTTTCCATATATTCAGATTCAAATGACCGGTTACGGATTTGCCGGATAAGGCTTTCATAATATTTGCCCCATCTCCATTGCGGCGTGGCCAGATTCACGGATTCCCCGTCGAATACCAGTGACAGGCCAAAACTGTTATTGGCCGGATTGCCCAGACTTGCCAGATCCTGTGACGAGATCAATCTGATTCCCCGGTCCGTTAATCTTTTTGTCGCCGCGGCTACGCCGTCTTGATTATGATTAATACACGCCGATGACCATTCGAGATATACGCGGGCGCGGGGATTTGTCATTTCCACGCCCAGCGCGAACGCGTTGATTCCCGCCACCTGTCCGAAAATCGGATAATCGCATAAATAGCCGATCGCGTCGCCGCCCGCGAGCGTCCCGGCAATCGCGCCGCTGATAAATTTCGCCTCATACATCCGGGCGTAATAAGTTCTGATATAACGATGCGGCGTGTTCAGCGAACAGTTTAAAATTTTCACTTCCGGATGTTCCACGGCCACGCGCAGACTGGCCGGCAATAATCTTGGCGACGTGGTAAATATAATATAATTTCCGTCCGCGATCGCCTGTTCGAGAATTTTTTCCGGGGTATGATGATTTTGATCATCCATGGCGTCAAAATAAGCCGTTGTTTCCAATTCGCCGTTGAAAAATTCCTCCGCGTGACGCCGTCCGAGTTCGTGTCCATACGTCCAGCCGGAAATATCCGGGTTTTTATCATGCACGAACGCCGCTTTTAAGATCTTTCCCCCGACTTTCGGCAGGACTTTTGATAATATTTTTTGATCGATTTTTTGTTTCTCTTCCGGATTTAATTTAATATCAATCGTCGCTTCTTCCTGCTGGAGCGTGATTTCCTCCCAGACTTTCGCGACGGATTTTTTGATCTCGTTTTCGCTCCGGCCTTTCAAATCCTGATAGCCGTATACTTGCAGATACGCCAGCAGCGCGTCGCCGACGGTGGAATTTAATCGCTTGCCGCCGTTGGCGTAATACGCCTGACGGAAATAATAATATACCGTCGCGAATTTGCGTTGTTCCTCTTCCGTCCATGACTCGTCCGGCGTTTTGCCCATGATTTTTTGCAATTTTATATAACTCTCCGGGCGCGTAAACTCGATAAAATTGATATGGCTGTAACGATAGAAATCCACAAACGCGTAATATGCCCTGCTTTCGCGGGTATCATTCCGGGGCGGCATGATACGCGTCACGCGCGCCGGAATCGACGCCGCGTTAAAATATTTTAATACGCTCGCGCGTTTGTTGCCTTCCTCAACGTAAAATCTATTTAAATATTCCAAAGCCGTGATGGAATCGCGTATGCCTTCCTGTAAATGCGCCTCGCATAAATGTTTCCATTTTTGGGCGAATTCCGTATGTTCGTCTAACAGCGGCATAAAATTTTTGGCGAAAGCGTGGGTTCGTCCGCTGGTTTTGGATCCGACAATCAATTCCGTCGGGACCTGTACAATGCCCAGATCAATCCCATGCGCGATCTGTTCCGGCGGGAGAATCTCATCCAGCCGGGGCAAATACGGGTGTTCGCCTCTCATCACACAAGCGCGGAATTCTTTCCGCGCCTTTTTTTTCGCGTCTCTGTAATATTCTTCCGGCAT
>CAJOQY010000124.1 GCA_905236835.1 uncultured Oscillibacter sp.
CCCCACCACATCGCCGTCAGGCAGTAATAATATATCGCGCGCCGTAAAAGCCTGTTTTTCCCTGTACGCGATGGGCTGTCCCTCCACGCGGATTTCCACCAGCGAAATCTCCGGAATTTGCGTCAATGTCAAAGTGACCGCCGAATCCGCCAGCGTCAGCGCGATTCCGGACAGATTGCCATACGGCTCGGAGAAATCCACGAACGCGCGGCTTCCCCGTATTTCCAGCGAACGGAGCGCTGTGCCGGATGGAAACGGGCTGATTAAATTTTCATCTTCCGGACCGTTCAACAGCGCGTCCAGCAATGCCCCGGCGATTTCCTCCGGCGTCCCGTTCCCCGGCGCGTTTAATAAAATAATCCCCACGGGACGCAGCGCGCCGCCGCCCGCAGCGTCCGCCAAGTCCCGCGCCATAAAATATATCTGATACTCCCCGCCGCCCGTTTTATATAAATCCCTTCCGCGCTGTTCCGGCTCCGCGCCGCGCCCCGCCAGCAGCGCGCATATTCCCGCAAACGCCAATATGATTATCATCACGCCTTTTTTCATATTCGCCATAGCCGCTCCCGTGTAATTTATTATTTATAATATTTATTATTTCATTTACGTCCTGTCCGGGATTTTGCCTCGTATCATTTGCGATTGATTTCCGCGTTTTTCGCAGTATAGCATATTTGAACGGATTGCGCAAGATTCAACCCGCGCGGGCATATGGCCCTATGGGTTCCCGTCCATACCGCGCGGACAGCATAAGGGCGGATTGTCCGCGCATAGGATGAATAGGAAAATCCTGTGCGCGAAAACGGGGATATGGCGAAATTCAGGGCGATAACGGCGCGTTTTTCGGCGATTTCGCCCGAAACTACGCGCTTGAATACGCCGTTCGATTGGAGTATACTGAAAGCGCGTTGACGGAAAAACGGATATTTATAGAGAGGAATGATGAATATGGCGAATATGATTCCCTATTCCCGCATGACGCCTCATGAGAGGGAATTGGAATATCAGGAGGTTCGCGCGGAATATGAGCTTTTAAAAGAGCGCGGATTAAAATTAAATATGGCGCGCGGCAAACCCGGCAAAGAGCAGTTGGATATGGTCAGCGGCATTTTCGAGAGAATGCTGACGCCGGAGGAATATCTGTCCGACGGGGAGGACGTGCGCAATTACGGCGAACTGGCCGGACTGCCCGCCGCCCGCCGCCTGTTCGCGGATATATTAGGCTGCAAGCCGGAACAGGTTTTTGTCGGCGGCAACGCGAGCTTGCAATTGATGTATGATACTATTACAAAGGCGTTCACGCATGGATTGCTGCACAGCGAACGCCCGTGGCACAAAGAAGGAATGCTGAGATGGCTCTGTCCGGCGCCGGGATATGACCGGCATTTCCGGATCACGGCGGATTTCGGATTTGAAATGATTAATATCCCCATGACGCCGACGGGACCGGATATGGATATAATAGAAGAAGCGGTAAAAGACCCGAGTGTAAAAGGCATTTGGTGCGTGCCGAAATATTCCAATCCGGACGGGATTATATATTCTGAAGAAACCATACACAGATTGGCGGATTTGAAGCCCGCCGCGCCGGATTTTCTAATCATGTGGGATAACGCCTATGTCGTGCATGAATTTGACGGCGAGTATATCCCGTTCCCGGATATGCTGTCGATCTGCCAACAGCACGGCCACCCGGATATGGTAATAGAATTCGCGTCCACGTCGAAAATCACGCTTCCCGGCGCGGGGGTGTCCTGTTTCGCGTGCTCGGAGGATAATATGTCGTATTTGAAACGCTTATTATCCGTACAGGCGATCAGTTTTGACAAAGTGAATCAGCAGAGACATGTATTATATTTAAAAAACAAAGAAAATACGTTGAATTTAATGCGCAAACACGCGGAGATTTTGCGGCCAAAATTCAAATGCGTATTAGACACGCTGGAACGGGAGATCGCGCCTTTGGACATCGCCGAGTGGAACCGTCCGAAGGGCGGCTATTTTGTGTCGTTGAACGCCATGCCGGGGACGGCGCGCCGGACGCTGAAATTATGCCGAAACGCGGGCGTAACGATGACGCCCGCCGGGGCGACGTTTCCATATGGACTGGACCCCAATGACAGCAATATCCGGATCGCGCCGTCATTCCCGCCGCTGGATGAGTTGCAACAGGCGGGAGAGGTATTCTGTACCTGCTTGAAATTAGCGGCCTTGAAACAGCTTCGTTCCGGACCCTTGCCGGGCAGACAGAATATTTTGCCCCGGTCATCGGAAGAGAATAAATATAAACGCAACGCGCCGGATTTTAACAAGGCGTCCGGATTCACCGCGCCGAAAGAACAGAAAAATTATTGATTTTAAAATTTTAAAATTTTAAAATCTATGATCTATCCGGGGCAATCCGCTTGCAATTGCCCCGGAAAATTTGTATAATATAAAAAATAATAATAAAATAAAAAATTTAAAATCCGTGGAGGGGCGAGTTTATGGCGGAGGAAATGAAAACGGAAAATCGGAATTTTATCCATGCTTTTATCGAAGAGGATACAGCGGCAGGCGGGCGTTTCGCCGGACAGCGGGTCCATACGCGTTTCCCGCCGGAGCCGAATGGGTATCTGCATATCGGGCATTGCAAAGCGCTGACGATTAATTTCAGTACGGCGGAAAAATATGACGGATTATGTAATTTACGCATGGACGACACGAATCCGACAAAAGAAGACGAGGAATATGTGGAGGCGATTCAGGAGGATATTCACTGGCTTGGCTTCGACTGGGGAGACCGGCTGTTTTACGGATCGGATTATTTTGAGGAAGATTACAGACAGGCGGTATTATTGATCAAAAAAGGCTTGGCGTATGTATGCCAGTTGAGTCAGGA
>CAJOQY010000125.1 GCA_905236835.1 uncultured Oscillibacter sp.
GCGGCCCTTGGGTCCCAGCGTGATTCTCACGGTATCGGCCAGCGTATTGACGCCGGTTTCCAGCGCTTTGCGGGCTTCTTCCCCGCGTTTGATTAACTTTGCCATAATTTATACCTCCATATTTCGCGCCTGTCGGCGCGCGGCCCGCGCGTACCGCCGCGCGGCTGATTTTTAATTTGATTTCGCTTGATAATAGAATTAAATAATATTTTATTCCACGATGGCGAGAATGTCATTCTGACGGACGACTACATATTCGACTTCTTCCAGCGTGACTTTCGTGCCGGAATACTGGCTGGTAATCACTTTGTCGCCCGGTTTGACGGTCATATTGACTTCTTTGCCGTCCACCATGCCGCCCGGCCCCACGGAAATGACTTCCGCCACGGACGGCTTTTCTTTCGCCGATCCCGTCAGAATAATGCCGCCTTTTGTCGTCTCTTCCGTCTCGACCATTTTTAAAATCACGCGATCCGCGAGCGGTGTGAGTTTCATAATATTTAGCCTCCTTAAAAATACCGCCTGAAATTTTCATTCCGGCGTGTTTTTGTGATTTGAATCATCCGGGTGTTAGCGCTCATTTCGCCTGAGCGCTAACAATGCTTATCATAATACGCTTCGGATGATTTGTAAAGAGGTAATCTCGCGAAAATTATGAAGAAATTGTAAATTTCTTTTGTGCGTACTGTATAATTTGATTTTATCATGCCGACGTGGGGCAAATTTTTCCGGCGAATACTTGAAAGAATTTCATAAAAGTGATATAATTATATAAAATATAAAGTTTCTTTCGAGACTCGACGGAAGCTGATTCAAAGGAGGTAGATATAATATTATGAGAAACGACCCATGGAAACGGATGTTGTCATTGTTTTTGGCGTTGTCACTGCTTTCGCTCCCCACGATGGCCGTGACGCCGGAGGCGTATGGCGACAATCCGCCGGACGCCGCGCTCTCGGAAGCCCCGGCGGATACGGACGCCGCGCCGGATTTCGTACCCGGCGTTATTCCAAATTGGAATACGGACGCGTCTTACCCGGATTATACGAAACTCGCCAAACTGATGGATGGCAGCGATGTCACAATTCCGGAGACGTTCAATGCCGTGAAAGAGGGCTGGCAGGCCCCGATCCGGAATCAAAAATCCAATGGCCTGTGCTGGGTGTTCGGCTCTTACGGCGCGCTGGAAGCTAATATTATCAAAAACGGGATTTCCACGCCGGATGACTGGACTGATCAGCCCGAAACATGGGACGAAGTCAGCGAGTGGTATCCCGACTGGCAAGGCAAAACGTGGGACGACGTAAAAAGCGATTACGAGCAATGGCCGAATTTTTCGGAACTGCATATGGCTTACGCGACCAGTCATTATGACGGCGACAAGGCGGGCGGCAATCCCTATGGATGGAAGCGCAAACCCGAGGATGGCGGCAACCGGGAATACGCTTCCGCCTACTGGATGCGCGGAAATCAAGTCTCCGGCGCCGGTAATCTCGGCGGACCCGTCAGCGAAAAAGAACAGCCTTACGTCAACGAGCTGTATGACGAAGAACATGGCGTATCCAGTCGGAGATCCATTTCGGAAACGGCCTCCAAGCCCGGCGGATGGGGCGTCAACAGCGTGGGATTTATCACCGGATCTCAAAAAGCGTCGGACGATGAAGCCAAAGTGATCAAACAGGCCGTCATGGAATATGGCGCCGTGGGCGTGGCCATGTACTGGGAGGGCGACGCCACAGCCGACGCCGGAACCGACAGCACGAAATATTATAACAGCGAAAAAGGCTCTTTCTATCTGGACGAACAAAAAATCGATCAAGAAAGAACCTATCAACAAAAACAAATCGACGAAAACAGCCCCGACATCCCCGATCAGAATCACATGGTTGTCATCGTCGGATGGGACGACAATTATTCCAAAGATAATTTTAATATCACACCGCCGAACGACGGCGCGTGGCTCGTGCGCAACAGCTGGGGAACGCAATGGGGTATCCCGGAATCAGTGGACCCCGATTTGCGCGGCTATGTATGGATTTCTTACGACGATACCAATTTCCCGCTGGACGCCTTTTATGTCGACGGACTGGAAATTTATGATCCCGAAACGGTGATTTATCAATACGACTATCTCGGACCGGGCAGATCGTATTATATTATCACCAATACCGTGTGCGCCCAGTCTTATACGGTTGAGAAAGCCGGTCAAAGCGTCCAATCCGTGAAAGTCTATTCCGCCACCCCCAATACGCGGATTAATGTTGATATTGTCAACGATTTTGACCCGTCCAAATCATATAATCAAGCCGACGATTTTCAAACCCGGGGCAGTCTCACTGTTCTTTATGCCGGATGGTATACGATTGAACTGGAAGAACCGTTCCCGCTCGGCGATGCCGGGTCTGAATTTACCGTCCTTGTCCGGGCGCAAAGCGACGATGGAGAGGGCGGCAGAATCGGAAGCATCGACGAAAACCACGCCGAAGGGAAAACGTATTTCTTGGATGAATACAAATGGATCAGCACGGATGACTTCCATCCCGAAAATAAATTGCAATGGAATTACTGCGTCAAAGCCGTGACGGCTCCCTCCAGTGAATCGCCCGCGCCGATAGATATTCCGCCTTCGTCTCGTTCCCGGTTGACCGCGGATGTCTCGCTGATTGACGCGTCAGACAATTCCATCACGGCGGAAAGTTTGAAAAATGGCGCGGAAGTCCGTCCAAAAATGATAGTAACGCAAAAAGACGCGGATTTGTCAACAGCCAATGTATTTTTGGCGTTCTACGATCCCTCCGGCTGTATGATTGATCTGATTGCGTGGGAAATTGATTTGAACGCGCCGGATTCCCCGGTTGAAACTCAAACCATACCGGAGGGTCTGGATGTATCTTCCGCGAAAATCATGATTTTAGATGATTTCTTCAAGCCGCTTATGGCCGCGCCGGAATTGTAAATCCGTTTTTTTATTACAGAACCTCACCCCCCTGTCCCAATGTCATTCACTTAATTGAATCCCCTCGGCGGGTCCTTGGCGGAC
>CAJOQY010000126.1 GCA_905236835.1 uncultured Oscillibacter sp.
AACACGGGTAAAATCAAAACGCAAGGGGTATTTTTAATTTGTTTCTAAATTGTAATAATTTGTAATATCTGTAAAGAAAATCCCCCCTGTCCCCGAACGCGGCGGAAATTTTATTTTGAAAATTCTCTTGCAATCGCGCGGGGGATATGATAAAATGCGGGGGCTTTACAAAAGGGCGGTCCTCTGTCCGGGCCGGGACAACGCCGGGGACATGGGCATGAACGCCTGATTTGAAGGAGGATATTATATAATGGACTTGATTCAGGAACTGAACCGGGAGGCTTTACAGAAAGAACTCCCCAAAGTCGCGGTCGGCGATACGGTGCGCGTACACGTCAAAATCCGTGAAGGCAGCCGGGAGCGCGTGCAGGTATTTGAGGGAACGGTCATCGCCCGCAAAAACGGCGGCATCAGCGAGACAATCACGGTGCGGCGCGTTTCTTACGGCGTCGGCGTGGAGAAAGTATTCCCCCTGCATTCCCCGCTGATCGAGACGATTCAGGTGATCCGCCGAGGCAAAGTCCGCCGCGCGAAGCTGTATTATCTGCGCGGACGCGTGGGCAAGGCCGCCAAGGTCAAGGAAAGACTGTAAGAAAATTGAAAAATTTTCCGGGACGGGAATTTTCTCCCCGGAGCGCGAGAAGCCCGCGAAAAAACGGACCGGCTTTTTCAAAAAGAGGGGCGTGTCCCCTCTTTTTCGCGTATTCGCCTCTTGCGGCGAAGATATTTTTGTGTTATCATGTTAAATTGATAATTATTGATTATCGGATGATAGATAATGGATTATATAATAAATTATATTTAATAAATTATATTTCATGAATGGCGCGGAGGAATATCCGCGCGGGAAGGCGACAAGATATGGATGAATCAATCCGGAAGGAGCCGGAAGTGTCAGGAGAGACGACGGAGGAAAACAAAGACCGGGGCCGGGATTTGTATGAATGGATGCAGGCGCTTGTAACGTCCGTATTGACAGTGGTGTTGATTTTTACGTTTTTGATCCGCATGATTGGCGTGGACGGACATTCGATGGTCCCGACGTTACAGCACGGGGACAGACTGCTGGTATTGACATCGTTGCTGTATCATGATTATAAATATAAAGATATAGTGATTGTGCGCAAGGATTCGTTTGGGGTCAGTCCGATTGTCAAGCGCGTCATCGCCACGGGCGGACAGACGGTGAATATAGATTTTGACGCCGGGGCGGTCTATGTGGACGGAAAATTATTGGACGAGCCGTATATCAGGGAACTGACGACGCGGCAGGAGGGCCTGACATTTCCATTGACAGTACCGGAAGGCAGTATTTTTGTCATGGGCGATAATCGCAACGAGTCCACGGACAGCCGGAGTACAATGCTTGGCACGGTAGACGCGCGTTATGTGATAGGCCGCGCGGTCATGCTGGTATTTCCCGGTACGGATTATTATGACGAGAGCAAACGCGATTTCAGCCGTCTGGGATTTTTGACGTAATTGTTATTAAATTTATTTAGATGGATTAAGTTGATTGAATGAATAACATGAAAAAGCAAAAAAATAAAAATTTATCCGGGAATAAAAATCACGCGCGCGAAAATATGAATCATAACGCGGCGGGCGAAAATAATAAAAATAATAATATAAATATTAATTGGTATCCGGGGCATATGGCGAAAACGCGCCGGATGATTCAGGAAAATTTAAAACTGGTTGACGCGGTATGCGAGATTCTGGACGCCCGGATTCCCGCCTCCAGCCGCAATCCGGATATGAATACGCTGACGGCGGGCAAGCCGAGATTAATGGTATTTAACCGCGCGGATCAGGCGGATCCGGAAAGTTTCAATCCATGGGCGGATTTTTATCGGAATCAGGATATTCAAATCAACGGCGCGAATCAGCCGGATGATAAAAATAATATAATTATCCTGCGGACGGACGCGAAAAGCGGACGCGGCGTGAATCAGTTCGCCCCGGCGGTTCGGGAATTATTGGCGGATAAAATCAAAGCGTGGACGGCGAAAGGACAGTCCGGCCATATGATACGCGTGATGATACTTGGCGTTCCCAATGTAGGCAAATCGAGCTTTATCAATCGCGTATCGGGACGGAACAGCGCGAAAGCGGAAAACCGTCCGGGCGTGACCAGAGGCAAACAGTGGATTGTGATAGACAAGCAATTGGAACTGCTTGACACGCCGGGGATGTTGTGGCCGAAGTTTGAGGATCAGGCCGTGGGGGAGCGTCTGGCGTGGACCGGCGCGATTAAAGATGATATTTTGGATTTAGAGACGCTTGGAAGCGATCTGGCGGCGTTTCTGGCGAAATATTATCCCGGCGCGCTGTTGGACGGATATAAACTGGACGCGCTTCCGAACCGCACGGAAGATCAGAATATCATAAAAAATTTTAATCAAAATCAAACGGCGTATGGATTTGAATTATTAAAATTAGCGGGCGCGAAACGCGGTTTTCGTATTTCCGGCGGCGAAATCGACACCGAACGGATGGCCCGGACGCTGTTGGACGAGTTTCGATCCGGCAAATTGGGACGCTTTACGCTGGAATTCCCGG
>CAJOQY010000127.1 GCA_905236835.1 uncultured Oscillibacter sp.
CCGGATAATATATCGCCGACGCCAAAACCCTCGCCGACAGTCGGAATCGAAACGCGCGAACCCACGCCCGCAAAGCCGGTGGAACCCGGCGTCACACACAGGCCGGATAATCTATCGCCGACGCCGATCAACGGCGCGGACGCCTCCGGGACCGTGGACGCGCGAAGATCAAACGCCTCCGGAAATAATGATAATAATAATAATAATAACGCGCCGGAAAATATCGGCGCCGCCGGTCCGGGCGGGGAAAATCATGCCTCAGCCGCCGAATTGACCGAATCCGCCCAAAAAGCCGAAGAGGATTTGCGAAAACTGCTGGAACGCGTCACGGTGACATCAGAAGCGCTTTCATCCGTGTCGTTCGGCGATATTGAATCCAATATGCGCGCGCGGAATTTCCAGATTCTCAGCTTTCAGGCGACGATTGATTATCTGGAAACAATGGATTATCAGAAATTAACGGACGATATGCGCAAGCAGTTGAACGCCCTCGCCGAAGGACAGTTCGCCATGCTGGATTTGAGCAAAATCACGGGGGAATCCGTCCGGGATTCTTACGCGTATAATCAATTGACGCAGGGTTATAACGCGTTGCGGACGCAGTTTGATAATTTAAAAGACGGCGAGACCCAGCGCGATAATTTGACGACAATCCGGCAGTTGAAATCCGTACAGGATCAGCTTGTCACGGGCGGACAGACGTTATATATCGCCCTTGTCGGCATGGAGACGCAAAAAGGCGCGCTCGAACGCCAGACCGCCGCCATGAACCGCGTGATTGAAACCATGGAATTGCAATATCAGCAGGGCAGGATTTCGGCCTTGCAGTTACAGCAATATCGTTCTCAGCGGGCCAGTTTAATCAGTTCGTCGGAAACGCTCGGCATGACGATCCGGACCATGAAAATGCAGTTGGAAAACATGATGGGCGCCGCGCCGACCGGTGAAATCCGGATCGGAAGCCTCCCGTCCGTGACGGAAAGCCAGTTGTCGGAAATGAATGTGGAGCGGGATTTGCAATCCGCCATGTCAAACAGTTATGAACTGCGCGCCGCCGCGAAAACGCTTGAAGAGCAGGAGGAAACTTACGAGGACGCGATTCAGGCCGTTAGATACGACGAAAAAAAAGAAGGCTACCGGCAGGCGGACGCGGCAT
Source organism: uncultured Oscillibacter sp. (assembly GCA_905236835.1). GTDB lineage: Bacteria > Bacillota > Clostridia > Oscillospirales > Oscillospiraceae > Oscillibacter. Next base: position 1,157 of record CAJOQY010000127.1, read on the forward strand.
GGAACGCCGCCAAAAATAATTATAACGCCACGCTGCAAAGCTATGAATTGCGTTTCCGGACGTTATATGAGCAGGTGCATGATTATTATCAGGTCTGGGACGCGTCCCGGACGGCGCTGGCGGCGCGGGAATCAAGTTATCAGGCGGCGCAATTGCGTTATGAACAGGGCAATATTTCACAAAACGCGCTCTTAGACGCCCGTGATGAGTTGGAGACGGCGAAAGAAACGCTTGCCGGACACGCCAACAATCTTTTTTCGGCTTATAATTCTTATCGCTGGGCGGTACAGGCCGGGATTCTGACGCAGTCCACATGACAGCCGGAAGTGGGGGAATCTTGATGAAGATAAATAATATAAATAAAATAAATAAAAAGCGCGCGTCCGCGTTCGCGCTCGCGCTCGCGATCTGCGCGGGAATGTTGTCCGGATGCGGCGGCGCGAACAACGCCGGGCAGGATAATAATAATTTAAATCAAGCCGCGTCCGGCGGCGTCGCGGTACAGGTCGCGCCCGTGACCGCGGAAACTATCTCGACGGATAATAAAGTCTCCGGATTTCTCGCCGCCGAGGACGAGGCGACGATTATGGTCGCGGTTTCGGCGCGCTGTACGGATGTTTATGTCAAGGCCGGGGACAACGTGCGGCGCGGGCAGGTATTGTGCAAATTAGATCTGGGCAGTACGCTTTCACAGTACAGCGCCGCGCGGATCAGTTATGACTCCGCCCTGCAAAATTACAATGATCAGCTCGCGCTTCTGGATTTGCAAGTGGCGATGGCCAAAGAGGATGTCGCGTCCGTGGACGGACAAATCGCCGTGACGAAAGATCAGATTAAAATCGCCGAAAGTCAGGTGTCGATTTTAGAACAGCAGATTCCCATGGCGGAAAAACAGATTCCGGTAGCGCAAAAACAGGTGGAAATGGCGGAAAAACAGATTCCAATCGCGCAAAAACAGGCGGAAATGGCGGAAAAGCAGATTCCCATGACGGAACAGCAGATCGCGTATCTGGAAGGGCAGTTAGATGTTTTAAACACGCAGATCAAGCAGGCGGAAAAAGCCGTCAGCGACACGGAAGCCTTGCTGGCCATCGGCGCGGCGTCGCAATCGGATCTGGACAACGCGAAACTCGCGCTGGATAACCTGAAAGTCAATCAATTATCGCTGGAATATAATCTCGAACAGGTGAGAGTGTCTCTTGATAACGCGCAAATCACGCTGGATAACGCCGCTCTCGCTCTGGACAGCGCGCAAATCGCGCTGGATAACGCCAAAACGAATCTGGATAACTCGAAAATCTCGCGCGACAACGCGAAATTGGCGCTTGAACAGCAGAAAGCCGCGATTGAATCCAGTAAATTTCAATTGACACAGCAGGAATTATCGCGGGAAAAAGCGCAAATCGCGCTGATCCAGCAGGAAAGCAACCGTAATTCGACGATTGCGCAGTTAGACGCCGGAATCGAAAACGCCCGTTCCAGCGTACAGCAATTGGGCAATGTATTGGAGGACGTGGACAGCGACGGAAACGTAATCGCGCCGATCAGCGGCGTTTTGACGGCGTTTAACGCGTCTGAGAATAATTATATTTCAAGCGCGATGGCGCTGGCCGTGATTGACGGTGAGGACGAAATGAAAATCACGGTATCAGTCTCTGAGGCGCTGGTGCCGAAACTGGCCGTCGGCGATACGGCGGATGTGCTGGTCAGTTCCGTGAATCAGAAATTTATCGCCGAAATCCGTTCGATTGAACGCGCCGCGAACCAGCAGACGAGATTATATACGATTACGCTGGCCGTCCCGCGCGAAATCGCCGATGATTTGATGGCGGGTATGTCCGCGGACGTGACATTCCATACGGACCGGGTGGATCACGCGATTGTCGTGCCGTCCGAGGCGATTCTGACAAACGGCGATACGCAATATGTCTTTGTCGCCCAAGAGGGGCTGGCGAAATACGTTGAAGTCACGACGGGACTGACCGGCGCGGGCGTTACGGAAATTTTATCCGGATTAGAAGGCGGCGAGTGGCTGATTACGATTGGGCAGTCTTATGTCCGGGACGGCGATCCGGCGCGCGTTGTCGGCGGGAATGTATAAGTCAGGAATATAAATTATGAGCATCGCTAAATTTTGTATCCGCCATAAAGTGACG
>CAJOQY010000128.1 GCA_905236835.1 uncultured Oscillibacter sp.
CCCCGCCAATACCACAATTTTCATGAAAAAACAGCCTTCTCTCCCATACGCGCAGGCGCGTTTTTTGATTCCGTCTCACGCGGAAACGGGATTTTTCTATCTTGATTGAATTTTATATCTCGCCTTATTTTATTCATCTTAGCATATCCCCGTGACGAATACAACCGCTTTTTCCCGTCAGTTTATTCTCAATACGCTTACAAAAATATCAAATCCGTAACAAATCGGCTGAATTTAGATAAAATATCAACCCGTTTATATAAATTTAATATCAATTTTCGGCCCGCTAACGTCGGATTGTCGTGATTGATCGCATTTTTATGCCGGATACAATGCCCATCGCGGCGAAAAGCGTCAACAACGACGAGCCGCCATAACTGAAAAACGGAAGCGTAATGCCAATCACGGGCATGACAAATAAACACATGCCAATATTAATTATCGTCTGGAAAATCAGCATGGACGCCATGCCGATACAGACGCAGCAGTAAAAAGGCGACTGGGCGTTTCGGGCGATTAATAAAATTCGCAAAATAATCGCGAGTAATAATATCATCATGCCGAGACAGCCGAATAATCCCAATTCCTCCCCGCAGACGGAAAAAATAAAATCCGTAAAGCGCGCCGGAAGAGACGCCTGTGACAGGCTTTGCGTCTGCGTCCCGTTCATATAGCCCTGCCCGAACAGGCCGCCGGAGCCGAGCGCGAGCATACTGCGATGCTGATGCCATCCGCGACCCAATTCGTCATAACTATGATCAAATACGACGATAAAGCGTTCTTTCTGATACATGGGGATCAAATCCATCCGCCACGCGGCATACGCGCCGCCGCCCATCCCGGCGAATAATAACAAGAACCAGCGCAAAGCGAACCCGGCTCCGAACGCCATGCAGATAAATATAAAGAAAAACACAAGGGCGTTTCCCATGTCATGCGAGATGATCACATATAAGCCCATTAAAGCCAGCGCGTGAAACGCGGTCTGAAACGCCGCGCTGAACGATCGGAGATCATGCTTTTCCTCTCTCAGCCACGCCATCTGCCAAGCCAATAATAAAACATAGGTAATTTTCACCACTTCCGCCGGACCAATCGAAATGGGAATGCCGGGGAAACGGAGCCATGCCGTGTTGCCGACTTCCTCTTCCCCAATGCCCAGCGGCGTTAATAATAATAATATCAGCGTGATATTAAATCCCAATATCCATCGCCATTTCCGCATTAAATGCTCCAAATCCACCCGCGCGATGATAAAATACGCGAGAACGCCAAGAATCAGCGCGACCGCCTGAACAATCACGCTTCGATTTCCGCCCCTGTAGCGCGTGGCGCTGTAAATCAATATTAACCCGTATACCGAACTGACCACGCACAGACCCAATAATATTAAATCCGCCTGCTGGAAAGAATCCCTGAGATTCCATCTGGTACGATTCAGCACAGCGGTCCCTCCTTTCCGTCACTGCCAAAATCACGCTTTATGTTATCCCATTTTCCGTATTTTTGCAACAGGCTTTTTTATAAATCCGCTCTGATCTCTTTCCGGTTCATTTTCCTTTTTGATATAAAAAACCTCCGTTTTGCGTTCTTTCGCGAAAAATAAGCGCTTATCCGCTCTTATTATCACGCAAATCCTCGCAAATCAGGAGGTTTTTCCGTTCTCGTTTTTCTCTCGTCAGTTCCGCGATTGATGAAATTTCACATTTTGATTTTACGCCGCGTCCATTTTTTACGCTGTCCGCGCCGTCCACGCCGTTTGGATTGCTTGCGCTGTTCCCGTTTGTTTTGCTTCCGGGGATACTTCCAATATTTCAACAAATGCAAAGCACGACGGGTATTATTGGCCCGTTTTACCTGATATGGAAATTTTTTATACAGCGCAAGCGCTTCTTGGAAATACGCTTTCGCGGCGGAACGGTGATTTTGTCGCCATTCAAACAGTCCCAAATTATAACACGTCGTCGCCAAATCCGGTTCAAAAGCGGCGGGATTCTCTTTTGCCAGACGCCGCCGTATCTCCAACGCCTCTTGATAATACCGCTCCGCTTCATCCATTCGGTTTGTGTCAGACAGCAAATTCCCCAGATTGTTACACGTCCCCGCCAAATCCGGTTCAAAAGCGGCGGGATTCTCTTTTGCCAGACGCCGCCATATCTCCAACGCCTCTTGATAATACCGCTCCGCTTCATCTATCCGGTTTGTGTCAGACAGCAAATTCCCCAGATAAATTTTTACGGCTCCAAGATTCCGCTCGTCGGATTCATCCGGATTAGGAATAGATTGAAATATATCTTCCAGCCAGCGCCCCAGTTCAATCCCTTTCGCGTACAGGTGGTGTTTCCTCATAAAACTAAGATAATCAAACAAGGATTCCGGTTCCACATTGAAATTTTTCACCAGCCACCGGATTTCCTCATAATAAAACAGCAGTTCTGAAATCGTATCGTTTGTGATGCCGGTTTCTTTCAATATCCGGATTTTCTCCTGATTTTCGTGAATACGCGCTTTTGCTTCTTCCGCGGTTTCCGGAATGATTTTTGATGCCGTATTTGTCATACCAGTCAAACCTCCTTTCCGCGGAATGGACTAATGCTGTCCCAAGCCGCGCGAATCGCGTCTTGCTGTATCGTCATTTTAATGTTATCCAGATTTTCAAATGTTTCGTAATAATGCTTTAATCCTTCCAAGCGGCGTTTGAAATTCGTGACGCTCTGATCTTCTTTATCCATATCCGCGACTTGGCGGAAATATGTATGAATTTCCGGCGTTCCGTGAGCTTTAAAATGTCTCCATGCCACTTCAAATTCTTCTGTTGTCCTCTCTCCAATCGCGTTTCCGACCATCAGATAAAAATAGTCGCTCTCCTGAATATGCTGATTATAAAAATCCTGTGAACCTTGCGGGGTCATCGCTTTGGATAATGTTTCCGCCGAGGACAGCCACAAATAAACGCCCCGGTCTATAAACAGATTATTCAGCGTCAGTATATGAAATCCCAGTTCCATGCGTTCCCGCTTAAATTCCACAACAGATGAAGCGAGAAAGAGTTTAATTTTTATAATTTCGTTCATCTATACAACCCCAATTTTCCAATGATTCAGGATTCTTAATAGACAGTATACGAAACAACCGGGAAGCCTGTCCGGAATCCCCGGCATTGATACGGGTAACAATATCCGCGCTCATATTAGATACAGGCTGATTAGTTGCGCGGACTGGCGTCTATTTTTTCCGCTAACATCCGCCAGCCGCCGTTTTCCTTGGCAAGTTCTTTTTCGCATACGCGAATTAACAGGGCGTCTTTTTCCGCCTGCGTCCCTTTTTCAAAATCTTCCACGTTATTGAAATAAAAATACAGAGTACGCAAAAGATTTTCACGGGTATCGCGATAAGTCAGCCACAAATCTTTATAGTTATTGAGGGCGAGATACGCGTTGATTCCCGTGACGGACGCGCCCAGAAGCGTGATAACAAATCTGACGCCAAGCAGGGGAAAACCGGTCCAAAGATTTTCGTCCGCAAGTACCGTGATAACCGGAATCGCCGCGCCTAAAATAATCGACGCCGTCATATATTGATAAAATTTCTTTTTATTTTTCCGGCTTGCCTTGCTGTAATAATCCATCTGGCTTACCACGCGGTTAGTAATATAATTCCGCGTCTTGTCATCTTTGACTTCAGAAATAAAAGAATTTAACTCACGATTCCGAATATTGTCCGCCGTTATTTTTTGTCCCTCATTCGGAGCGGCTGTCGTCTGAGCCTCTTGATGATTTTCCATAATCCCATCCGCCTTTCGCTGTTTGCGTATAGTATATGACAAAAAGTGAGTTTCTGTCAAGAATCCGCCGCGTTTATATGAAAGATTTATATTATATTTTTATATTATATATTCTCAATTCCGCGCGGCGTGACGACAAACACCGCCCGATAATCACGGCGCAACGCGTCCGCCGCCTGATTCGCGGCTGTATGATCGGAAAATAATCCGAATACGGCGGGACCGGATCCGCTCATCGCCGCCCCCAGCGCGCCGGATTTTAACAATTGATTTTTTATCTTAAATATAGCTTTATAATCATCCTCATCCGGCAAAGCATATTCAAATACGTTCTGAATCCGCGCCGCGATCTTGCGCAAATCGCCGTTTTGAATCGCGTCGGCCATGCCGGATATGTCCGGGCGTCGCGGGAATTGTAATTTTATATCATCCGCCAGCGCGAATAATTTCGGCGTCGGGATACCGAAATCAGGCTTACAGATCACGAAATAACAGTCCGGGAGCGGCGGCAGACGGGTTAAAATCTCGCCGCGCCCTTCCGCGATCGCCGTCCCGCCTTGGATACAAAACGGTATATCGCTTCCGATTTCCAGTCCGATCGTTTCCAGTTGTTTGATCGGCATGGACGGCGCGTATATTTGGCGCAGTAATCGCAACAAGGCGGCGACATCGGCGGAGCCGCCGCCCAATCCGGCGTAAGCGGGCGTGGATTTGCGCAATATCACGCGCAGTCTGGGCATGGGAAAGCCAATCGCGCGGAAAAACGCGATTGCCGCCCGTTCTTCCAGACTTATATAATCCGCCGGGAAATTCATTTCCCCGGATTCCAGTATCAATTTTTTATTACAATTCCCGCCGGATTCTTCCGGCGTTTCCTCCAGTATTATCTCATCCGACAGGGAAACGGTCTGCATGATCATATACATATCATGAAAGCCGTCGCCGCGCCGTCTGAGAATATCCAAAGCAAGATTGATTTTCGCCGGAGCGGTTTCGGCCCATCGTTTCATGTCAATTTCCCCGTTTCCCTGTTTATAATTTATATTTTATATTTTTATAATTTTTATTTGATCATTCATCGAATTTTCCGGGCTTCGATATAATATCTTTTATCCCGCGCGTGTCCCATGGAAAATGTTTTGCGCGGCAGTACGCCGTCTTTGATGACGGTCCGGAAAAGCTGATCTTTTCCCATGGCGGGCAGTAAAAAGCCCATACTGTCCGGCTGTTTGGACAAATCCCGGACAACGTCATCCCCGTGGATATAATCAATCTCGCCGCCGTTTTTCGCCGTGTAATCATCCAAAAACGCCTGTAACGTCCCAACGGCCAGCTGCGCCGTCGGATTTGGAATCACAAATACGCGCTCCTGTCCGGCGTATATCAATTTAATACGATGGGCGTTGCGTCCGTTCATATCTTGATTATCCGGATTTTGATCAAGATTATTATCAAAATACGCGCCCGGATAGAATCTCAAAAGCGCGTCGATTAATTTTTCCGGATTGATATTCGATACATGACGGTGAATCGGCTCGAATCGCAGGGCGTCGTCATGGAGATTGACGATTTCCACAAGCGCGTATCTCGCCGGTAATAATTTCCATTCGGATTCCGGCGTGATTTTTTTGAGATCCTCATAACATTGTTTCGCCGTCGCCAATGAGTGATTGCCGTCCCCGACGGCGAATAATAACGGCGATATATCCTCGCCGTCCGGATTATTATCAAGCCCGTATTTGCGCGCCTGTTCGTCCGGATCGCGCAAAAATTCCAGCGCGTCCGCGACATGGCTGATTTGCGCGTCCGTCAGTTTCCAGCCTTTTACAGACCCGCCGCCCCAGCGTAACGGGAATTGATATAATAATTTCATCTGATTTCCGTCCCGGAACGGGGCAAGCAATTTATCCTCCGGATCGTCTATTAATAACATCACATGGGAGATTTCTATTGCCGCGTGTTCCCGGACTTTCACGCGCGGCGGAATCCGGGATAATACCGTCCCTTCCGTGGCGCGGATCAGCGCGCCGTTTCCGGGCGTGAAATCATAATCCTCCAGATCAATTTTACCGATCAAGCCGTGACGAATTTTCCCGTCCGACTGGACGCGTTCAAGATAAATCACGCTGTCCGGAAACAAATCAAAAATATTTTCTTTCAGATCATTTTCCATGGCCTGATTGATATTTTTAATATGCCTGTCCACATCAGGCGCGCGCAGCCGCGCTTCCGGCAAGATCAAATTCAAAGCCGACGGCGCGTCCCCAACGGTTTTCTCGACGGATCGCCAATATTCCGGCTGTGAGGTAAACTGATCGCACGCGACAACCGCCCAGCGCGTCATATCAATATTATTTTTTGGCAGTAATATATCCGCCGGGGAAAAGCCCAGTTTTTGAAATCTCGCGTTTAACATTTCATTCATTGCGTTTCCTCCCGCGATTATAATAAAAATATTAAAAATATTAAAATCAATATAATATTATAATTTATTATAATACGCGTTTAATCGCGTCCAGAAACTCCGGGAAATCCTCATAAGCGGGTATCTCCGGATAATCTTTTTTAATTTGCTCCGTGCTTTTGAATAAAAATCCGGCTTTGCTCGCCTGAATCATGCCAAGATCATTAAAGCTGTCCCCGGCGGCAATCGTGTCAAAGCCGATGGACTGTAAGGCTTTGACCGTTGTCAGCTTTGATTTTTCACAGCGCATATGATAACCGATAATTTCCCCGTTTTCGCCGACTTCCAGCGTATTACAGAAAATCGTCGGCCAGTCCAGTTTTTTCATCAAAGGCTTCGCGAACTGTTCAAACGTATCGCTTAAAATCAAGACTTGCGTCAGCGTCCGCAATTCGTCAAGAAACTCTTTCGCGCCCGGCAACGGATCAATTTTGGCGATGACATCCTGAATTTCACGCAGTCCAAGCCCGTGTTGTTTTAATATATCCAGCCGGAAACGCATTAATTTATCATAATCCGGCTCGTCGCGCGTGGTGCGCCGCAGTTCCGGAATGCCGCTCGCCTCGGAAAAAGCGATCCAGATTTCCGGTACCAATACGCCTTCCATATCCAGACAGACAATGTTCATAAAAATTCATCCTTTCGCGTATATAATAAATATATATTATTTATTATTTTCCGGCGCTTTCGGCGTGATATAAATTGTTTTATAATTCGTATAAACCACCATGCCGGGACGCGCCCCGGCGGGCTTTTTGACATAACGTACAAGCGCGTAATCCACCGGGACCCGCGAACTGTCCCGCGCCTGTGAGTAATACGCGGCGATGGCCGCCGCCTCGGAGATGATATTTTCATCCGCCTCCCGGCCATTTGTACATAAAATCACATGGGAACCGTGGATTTTTTGCGTATGCAGCCATATATCCCGATAGTCCGCGTTTTTTGTGATTTTATCATTCTGCCGGTTATTCCGTCCGACCAATACCCGGAAGCCGTTGGAAATCTCGAATTCGCGCGGCCTGCCGATTTTATCCGCGCTTTTGCCGGATTTTTTTCCCGCGCCGCCCGATTTGCCCGCGTTTTTGACGGATTTTTTTCCCGCGTCTTTGCCGCGCGTTATATCCGATTTTTTTCCCGCGACGCGCAAAAATCCGTTTTCGATTAACTCATGCCGTATATCTATAAAATCCTGTTCCGATTCGGCGCGGTCCAATTCTTCCAGTACGCTTTCAAGATAAAAAATATCTTCCCGCGCCTGTTGAATCTGTTCTTTTAGATATTTTTCCGCGTTTTTCAGCTTTGTATATCTTTTGTAATAATTCGCCGCGTTTTGCTGTGGCGATAATCTGGGATCTAATATAATTTCTATATTTTCCTGATCGCTGTTATAAAAATTCCGGCAGGTTAAAATTTTCATGCCTTTTTGAATCGCGTAAATATTCGCCGTGATCAAATCGCCTTTGATCCGGAAGTCATCACGATTTTGGGCGGCGGCGTAATCTTTTTCTTGTAAAGCCAATTTTCTGCGGGTACGCTCCAGAGCGGTTTTCGCGGCCCGGATCAATTCCGCGCCCCGGATTCTCACGCGTTCCCGTTGTTCGCGAATATCATAAAACGCATCCATCAGGGACGAAAAATCCGGAAAGCGTTCCCATGTTTCGCCGTATTGCGCAATCGCTACGCAAGAAAATTCCACGGGAACATTTTCCCGTTTCAGGCAGAACGGCGTAAATTTATTTTCCCGCGTATCCTGTTGAAAGCGCGAAAATTCAAGGCGAAATCTTTTTTGTCCGGCTATATCTAAATCACAGATCCGCCCGTCCGGTTCGCCGCTTGTCCGGAAAGCGATTTCCCTTGCCAATAAAGGCGAAAAGCCGAAATAACAATCCAGCAAAAATTTTTCCAGTTTCTGTTCCGGATGATTTTTTATAATATTATTCAGCCTGTCCGTAAAGCCGGATTCCGTTTCGTCTAAAAACGGCGTTCGATTTCCGGCGTCGGGCGGCCTGTAAAACAATCCCGGCAAAAGCTGTCGGCTCGCCGACATATCGGAATCCACGCGGCGCAGACAATCTAAAATCCGCCCTTCGTCATCCAATAAAATCAAATTCGACCGGCGTCCCATCGCTTCCAGAATCAAACTCCGGCGTCCCGGACGGCCCAATTCGTCCATGCAGTCCAGTTCAAATTTTATCAGACGCTCCACGGACGGCTGTTGAATCCCGACAATTTTCCCGCCTGTTAAATGCTTTCTCAACAGCATACAGAACATAGGCGGCGAAGCCGGATTTTCCCGCGCGATTTTTGTAAAATGCGCTCTTGGCGCGTTCGCGCCCGCGCATAATAATAATTTCAAATTCCCGCGAAAGTTCAAAACAATCTGATCCCGCGCGGGCTGAAAGATTTTCTCGATTCTCAATCCCGTCAATACCGGTCTGATTTCTTCCGTAAGCGCCCGCAGAAATACCGCGTCCATGGGCATGACCGCCGCCCCCTTTCACGTTTGATTATAATTTATTATAATTTATATAATATTATATATTATCCCGCGTATGTTCCATAATCACGCAAAACAACTGATTCGCGCGCTCTTTTTGTCCGCTTAGATATAGCCAGCCGAACAAGGTCTCCAGCGCGGTGGCCTTGGCGTATTGTCCCCGGCTCGTGTGCTGTGGGATTGTGTGATATATATGCGCGTTGCGTCCGCGCCGGAACACGTCCCGTTCCCGCTCCGTCAGAAGCGGGAGAATATATTCCGCGCCCTCGGCCTGCGATTCCGCGCGGACAATCCGGACCGCCGCCTCATGCAGTCCCCGGCCCGTCGCGCCGCCGCGCGTACAAAGCCATGTGCGCGCCAACAGTTCATATACGGCGTCGCCCATATGGGCCAATCCTATGGAACTGACGGCGTTTAAATCATCTTGTCCCAAATCCGGCGCGAAATAATCTTTCATGTCCTCATTTCCATATCTTTCAAGAATATAAAAATAAATAAAAAATATTTTCTCCCGCCCCGGACGGGCAGGGTCCGGGGCGGAACGCGGTTTAACAGCCGCAGCCGTTGTTGCAGTTGCAATCGTTGTTACAGCCGCAATTGTTATTATATCCGCAATTGTTGTTGCCGCAGCAACTCCACAGGACGATCAGAAGAATAATAATCCACAAGCAGTTGTTGTTATTGCCGCCGAAACCGTTGTTGCACATAATCGGGAACCTCCCATAATGATAGATATATAAAATAATGAGATACAGGCCGTAAAGGCGGCCTCAGTTCCATATTATGCGCCCGCGCGCGGGAGGGTTCCATATGCCCGTTTCCCGCCGTCCGCGCGATTTGATTCCGGTCCCGCCTGATTTTTTTATCTGATTTGATTTGTTTTTTTATCTGTTTTTATCTATGCGCGATCCGGTATCCGAGGGTCAGAAGGCTGTCGGCGAAATGAATATTCTCAAAAATTACGTTCGGATTCGTACTGACAAGCTCCACATTGGTGAAATTCCAGAACGCCCGGACGCCGACGGCAATCAGCCGGTCGGCGGTTTCCTGCGCCACGGACTGCGGAATCGTCAGCGCGACAACGTCCACGATATTTTCGGACAGATACTCTTCAACCCCGGACATGGCGTAAACCGGTTTGCCGTTGATATAAGACCCGATCACAGCGGGAGAGACATCAAAGGCGGCGTCAACGGAAAATCCATTCTGTGAGAATGGGAAATTCCGCAACAGCGCGTGTCCGAGATGTCCCGCGCCGATGATAATCATGCGATGATTTTGATCCACGCCCAGAATGCGCCCGATTTCCGTCCGCAGTTCCTCCACATGATACCCGTAACCCTGCTGGCCAAACTCCCCGAAACAACTGAAATCCTGACGAATCTGGGATGCCGTAATGCCCATCTCATCGCCGAGCGTCCGGGATGACACGCGCACAATGCCCCGGACACACAAATCCGTCAATTGGCGGTAATATCTGGGCAGACGCCTGATGACCGCGTCCGAGATTTTTTCTTTCCTCAAAATATTCTCTCCCATTCCAAATACGATCCGATTCAGGCCGCTTCGGGGGCGGTTTGACGCCAGCCGACGCCAGCCTGAAACTTTCCCATTTTATTTCTATAATAATTTACACGGAATTCCGCCGCTTGTCAATGCCTTTTCTGTCCGCGCGCGTCGTCGAATTTGATGATAAAAAAACAAGGCGGGAATTTTGAGGCCATTCCCGCCCTGTCAGCCGCTTATGATTCCAGACGGTGCATCATGGACACTTCATAGGCGGTGCGTTCCTCCGTGCCGTTTTCCGTGACTTTATGATAAATCCGGCTCTGAATCCGCCCTTCCAGTTCCAACGGATCCCCGACCTGAAGCGTACTGGTTTGAATCGCCAACTGTCCCCACGCGATGATCGGCAGGTAATCGGCGCGGCCATAGGTCCGGGAAACGGCGAGCATAATATCGCAGATGCCGCGTCCGAGCGGCGTGCGGCGAAACACCGGGGGTTTGCACAGCGTGCCGGAGAGCGTGATGCGGTTACGCGGGACGCCGGTCCCCTCCCGGATCGTCCGGGCGTATACGGAGAGAATCAGTCGGCTGCCAATGCCTGAGCGGTTGTTGAAAGACCGAAGCTGTCCCTGTACCGTTAAGGGAACGCCGGGCCGGACCTGATCCAAAAGGGATTCCGGCAGTAAGATTGGCAGCAGGTCCGATTGTCCGGAGAGTCTTGGAACCTGAAGCGTAAAGCGATAAAACCGCACGCCATGATTTTCATGGGACAGGACCGGCGTTTCCGCCGTCTGGCCCTCCAGTACGACCTGATTCTGATTGTTCATGTTGAATCCACCTCTTGCTTGCTGTATTTGCCGTAAGCCGTTTAATGTGATATAATAATCTGGCCTCGGCTTTGTCCGTTTGATCTTGCGGCGCGGGATTTTCGTGACAGTAAAAACATATGCGGCGGGAACGGGAAACATGATTCCCTTCCCGCGTATCACGCGGAAACAGGGGAAAATATAAATATATTAAATATATAAATTATAATAAATATAAATATATATAATATATGCAGGTATCCAAAAAAAGACGGCGCGCGTCCGGAAGTTTGTGCAGATTGCCGGTTGCATAAATATTCAAAACAGGTGTATGATATATTTATCATACCGGCGGGGAAATGTCAATTTAAAATATTTAAAAAACCGCCGGTTTGTTAGAAAATTTTTAAATTTTCGCGAAAACGCGGGATTTATTGGATTTGATTTTATCATCATGATAAAATCCCGCGGATTTACGGAGGAGCGGATCAGGCATGAAAGCGAAAAAAGATATTCATAAGATTGTGCTGGCGTATTCCGGCGGGCTGGATACGTCGATTATTATTCCATGGTTGAAAGAAAATTATAATAATCCGGAGATTATCGCCGTATCCGGTGATGTCGGGCAGGGCGCGGAACTGGACGGATTGGAAGAAAAAGCGATCAAAACAGGCGCGTCAAAATTAATCATCGCGGATCTGGTTGATGAAATGGTCGACGAAGTGATTATCCCGGCTTTGAAAATGGACGCCGATTATGAGACGTATTTATTAGGCACGGCGTTCGCGAGACCGATTTTGGGGCGGAAACTGGCGCAAATCGCGCTGGAAGAAGGCGCGGACGCGGTTTGTCACGGCTGTACCGGAAAAGGCAACGATCAAGTGAGATTTGAACTGGCCGTCAAGCGCTTCGCGCCGGATATGGCGGTGATCGCGCCGTGGCGGGAGTGGGATATTGTGTCACGGGATCAAGAGATCGATTACGCTGAAGCCCACCATGTGCCGCTGAAAATTTCCAGAGAGACGAATTATTCAAAAGATAAGAATTTATGGCATTTAAGCCATGAGGGATTGGATTTGGAAGACCCGGCGAACGAGCCGGATTATGACAAGCCCGGTTTTCTGGAAATGGGCGTCTCCCCGGCGCTGGCCCCGGACAAGCCGGTTTATGTGAAAATCGGATTTGAAAAAGGCGCGCCGGTGTCTTTGGACGGCGAAAAGATGAAAGCGTCGGAGATTATTAAAAAATTAAATCAAATCGGCGGCGCGAACGGCGTCGGCATTATTGATATTGTCGAGAATCGCCTGATCGGCATGAAAGATCGCGGGGTATACGAAACGCCGGGCGGGACGATTTTGTATTTCGCCCACAGACAGCTTGCCATGCTGACAATGGATAAAGATACATTGCACGTCAAGCAAAAACTGGCGATTGATTTCGCTGATTTGATTTATAACGGCAAATGGTTTACGCCGCTGCGCGAGGCGTTGTCGGCGTTCGCGGACAAGGCGAATGAAAACGTCACCGGGGAAGTGAAATTAAAATTATACAAAGGCAATATCATTCCGGCGGGTACGACTTCGCCGTGTTCGTTATATTCCGAAAATCTGGCGACTTTTGATGAGTCGGATTATAATCAGCAAGACGCCGCCGGATTTATCAATCTCTGGGGACTGCCCACGAAAGTGCAGGCCCTGCGCGAACAGGGAAGATTATAATATTCGCCCCCGCCCCCTCTCTCAAACGGGAGAGGGGGAACGAAACTTGATATTTTATCTTGATATTTTATAACGGAACGGAAGTGAAAATAATTTGAAATTATGGTCCGGGCGGTTCGGCAAAGAAACGGACGCGCTTGTCAACGCGTTCAACGCGTCGATTGGATTTGATCAGAGATTATATCGCGAGGATATACAGGGCAGTATCGCCCATGCCCGTATGCTGGCGGCGCGGGAGATTATCTCACGGCGGGACGCGGAAGAAATAGAATCCGGCCTGCTGGAAATTTTACAAGAGATTGAGGCCGGGAAAATCGAGTTCACGGAAGATCAGGAAGATATTCATATGAATATCGAGTCGATTTTGACGGCGCGGATCGGAAACGCGGGAAAAAGACTGCATACGGCGCGGAGCCGGAACGATCAAGTCGCGCTGGATTTCCGGATGTACGTCCGGCGTGAGATTAAGAAAGTAATCTCGGAGATTTTAAATCTTGAAATAATATTATGCGAACAGGCGGAGAAATATCAAGAGGCCGTCATGCCGGGGTATACGCATTTACAGCGCGCCCAGCCGGTGTCATTCGCGCAATATATTTTGGCTTACGCGCATATGTTCACGCGGGATGTCACCAGACTGGAAGACTGCGAGAAGCGTTTAAACGAATGCCCGTTAGGGTCCGGGGCCTTAGCCGGGACGACATATCCGATTGACAGATGGATGACGGCGAAAGAATTAAATTTCGACAGGCCCACGGGAAATTCCATGGACGGCGTGTCGGATCGGGATTACGCGATGGAATTATTAAGCGATCTGTCGATTTTGATGGCGCATTTGTCCCGGTTCGCGGAAGAGATTATTTTATGGTGTTCGTGGGAGTTTAAATTTATCGAATTAGACGACGCGTATGCCACAGGGTCCTCGATTATGCCGCAGAAGAAAAATCCGGATGTGGCGGAGCTTGTCCGGGGCAAAACGGGCCGGGTATACGGGGATTTGATGGGATTATTCACCGTCATGAAGGGAATCCCGCTGGCTTATAACAAAGATATGCAGGAAGACAAAGAACCGGTATTTGACGCGCTGGATACGGTGGAAATCTGTCTGCCGGTATTCGCCGAAATGTTAAAAACCATGAAAGCGTATCCGGAGAATATGCGCCGGGCGGCGGGCCGCGGATTTATCAACGCCACGGACTGCGCGGATTATCTGGCCAAAAAAGGAATGCCGTTCCGGGACGCGTATAAAATCACGGGGGAACTGGTCGCGTATTGTACCGGGTCCAACAAGACGCTGGAAGAATTGAAATTAGACGAACTGCGTAAATTTTCGGATTTGTTTGAAAATGATATATACAGCGCGCTGAAACTGGAAAACTGCATGGCGTTGAGAAACAGTTACGGCGGCCCGTCCGTACAGGAAACCGCGCGGCAAATACGGGAAGTCCGGGAATTTATATCGGCAAGAAAAATATAAAATATAAGCGTTTAGGACAGAATTTAACTTTTTAATTTTCGCGGGGGGCGTTTATACCGTCATGAGTGTAAAAATCAAGCCGAAAGTTTATATCGACGGCAAAGACGGCACGACGGGACTGCAAATCTATGATCGTTTGTCAGCGCGGGATGATATTGATCTGCTGTTGATTGACGAGGAAAAACGCAAAAATCCGGAGGAACGCGAGAAATTATTAAACGCGGCGGATCTGGTGTTTTTATGCCTGCCGGACGCGGCGGCGATAGAAGCCGTGAATATGATTGAAAATCCGGATGTGAAAGTCATAGACTGTTCCACCGCGCACAGGACAAATCCGGATTGGGCATACGGGTTTCCGGAGCTGTCTGAAAAGCATAGAGAAGCGATTATAAACGGAAAACGCGTCGCCAATCCCGGCTGTCACGCCACCGGATTTATTAGTATTATATATCCGCTGGTGCAGGCGATTCCGGAAGCGCGCCGGGAGATTTTCTCGTGTTTTTCACTGACGGGTTATTCCGGCGGCGGGAAAAAAATGATCGCGGAATATGAAAATCCGGAGCGGGATTTGATTTTAAACAGTCCGGCTTTATACGGCTTGGGACAGAATCATAAGCATATCCCGGAAATGAAAAAGATATGCGGATTGGA
>CAJOQY010000129.1 GCA_905236835.1 uncultured Oscillibacter sp.
GATCCATCGTAATCCCTCCCCGCTGAAAGTATGATATGCTTTGATAAATTTATTATATTACGCTTTTCTCATAATCGCAAGCCCTTTATTAATAATCAAGCCGCGTATCCGCCGACAGTAACGCCGGTGTAATAATGCGTGAGAATTTCCCGGTAATCCGCGCCGTTTTTCGCCATTTGATTGGCCCCGTATTGGCTCATGCCCACGCCGTGTCCGAAGCCCGTTACATAAAAAATGATTTTCCCGTCCGCGAGTTCCCATGTAAAGCACGCCGAGCGTAAATTGAATATATTTCTCACTTTGCTTCCCTGTATGCTCACGCCGCCGACGCGCATTGTGATAATACTCCCCGCGCCGTCGCGTTCCGCGTCTGACAGCCACGCGTCAGCCGGTCCGGACAAATCCGCCTCCGGCAGGGCTTTTCGGATTTTCGCCCGGAAATGATCTATATCAAATTCCGCGCGGCTGTAATAATTGGGAATATTCTCCGTATCTTCCGGGGATTCCACGGGCCGCAAATACGGCTGATCCCCGGACCAGACATCGCCCGCCGTGCGGGTCAGTCCCGCCGACGCGGAATGAAACACCGCCAAAACCGGCTGATTGTCATACAGCATAATCTCCCCGTCCGTGCTTTCCACGGCTTCCCGCAGTTTTTGATTTTCACGCTCCGTCGCGTTCGTCGAATACGCCTGACAGCAATTCGGATCCGTGCATATATCAGCCTTGCCGCCGTGTTTGCCGCCGGTATTCAGCATATAACGCGTATATGTCCGGGCGGCGACGGCCTGCGCCTTTAACGCTTCCGGTTCAAAATCCGCCGGCGTTTCCCCGCATAATACCCGGACAAGATAAACGCCCATGTCCATATTTTCCGTGTTCCCGGTTCTGTGATTCAATACCCGCAGTATTTTTTCTCCGTCCCGCTCCCCCGCGAACGCCGCGCCGCCGTCATCATCCGCGTTTTCCGTATCCGCCGCCATATCCGGCGCGTTCGCAGGATTTATATTTATATTTATATCTATTACGCTTTCCGGCGCGTCCGCCGTATTTATATCTGACGCGCTCTCCGGATTTGGCGCGTTTTCCGCGTCCGTACCCGATACGCTTTCCGGAGCGCTGGCCGCGTCCGGCATCATTTCCGCTTTTTGCCCGTCATGAACGCCATAGCGCGCAAGCGGCAGAAGAAACAGCGCCGCTGTCAGCAATACGGACGCTTTCAGGCTCCATAACAGACGATTCCCCGCGAGTCGCCGCGCCTGTCGCGTTTTCATAAAATCATCATACGCGATATTTCCGCGCCGCCGCGCATGATTCGCGCGCTGACCGGCGTCATCATCGCGCCGCTTCGGATGATAACGCCCGTTCGGGCGCTCTTCCGCGTATCCCGCCGTTCGCCGTTCCGGATCAAAATCAAATCTGACCGCTTCCCGCCAAACCGCCATATCAAATCCCTCCTGTTTATAATAATTATTTGATAATTTCGCTCTGAATCCGCGTCCGGCGAGGCCGCCGCCCGTTTCCATTTTCCTCTTGCAATCCCAATATGAAACGGATATAATAACGCCTGTTATCATACCCGTAATAATATCAGCGTAATATGAAAAATCATCTTGCAATATCCGGACAAATGGGTTACAATGTGAAATATAAATATAAAATGGGAACGGAAGAGCGTATTTCGCCGTATATGATGATATATATGCGTTTTCGCGCCGTCCCATGCGCGGACGCGGGCAAAATGAAAAATACGAGGTGGAGAAGCGCGTATGAAAAATCAACTGGATAATTTTTCAGAAAAGCGGACAGTTCTGGTTGTGGAAGATAACGAAATGAACCGGGAGATTCTGTGCGATCTGCTTCTGGATGATTATGACGTATTACAGGCGGAAAACGGTCTGGAAGGCCTGAAACAACTGGAACAGCACAACGGGCGGATTTCCGTTGTCCTGCTGGATGTCTATATGCCGGTGTGCGACGGATACGAGTTTCTTGAACGCAAACGCGCGGACGGACGCTTTGATTCCGTGCCGGTGATTGTCATGACCGCCAGCGGATCCGTGGACGATGAAATCCGCTGTCTTGAACTCGGCGCGACGGACTTCGTCACAAAGCCGTATAATATCGAAGTCGTCAAAAACCGGATCATGAGCGTAATCCGCCTGCGCGAGTCGGCGGCCATGCTGAACCGGCTGGAACTGGACGAACTGACAAGATTATACAGCAAAGAATTTTTCTTTCATAACGCCAGCATTGTATTGCAGACCAATCCGGCGATGAAATATGATCTCGTGTGCAGCGACGTTGACAATTTCCGGACCATGAATGAGCGTTACGGGCGCGATAACTGCGATATGTTTTTACGCTATCTGGCCGAACGGGTCAGCGAAACGCTCCCGGGCGTGGTTCTGGGCGGACGCGTCGGCGCGGACGTATTCGCGTTTTTAACCGAACATCAGGAGGAAAACTGGGAGGATTTATTAAAAAACGCGGATTTCGTCAACGGACAGGAAGGACAGCAGTTAAATTTTACCGTCAAATTCGGCGTGCTTCCGGATGTCAATCACGAAGATGACATATCCGACAGCTGTGACCACGCGACATTGGCGATTGAACGCATCAAAGGCAGATTCAACACCCGCGTGGCGTTGTATGACGACGAAATGCGGCGGATTCAATTGCAGGAGCATCAGATTATCGAAAACGCCGAATCCGCGATTAAAAAGCGCGAATTCCAGATTTATTATCAGCCCAAGCACAGTCTCGCCACGGATACCACCGGCGGCGCGGAAGCGCTCGTGCGCTGGATACATCCGCAATTGGGCTTTATCAGTCCCGGTATGTTTATCCCGTTATTTGAACGCAACGGATTTATTACGCAGCTGGATTTCTATATCTGGGAGGAAGTGTGTCAGGAATTGCGCCGCCTGTTAGACGCCGGTCTGCCCGCCGTGCCGATTTCCGTCAACGTCTCCCGGATGGATTTCGAGGTCCCGGATCTTTCCGGCAAAATCGCCGCGCTCGCGGACCGTTACGGTCTGGATCACAGCTTGCTGCATATCGAATTGACGGAGTCCATTTACGGCGATAATCCCACGCAAATCGCCACGACATTGGATGAACTGCACGAAAACGGCTTTATTATCGAATTAGACGACTTTGGATCCGGCTATTCGTCTCTGTCATCGCTCAATACGCTGACGCTGGATGTCATGAAATTAGACATGAGCATTATCCGTCAGGCGACGGCGACAAATAACTACGGCATTCTGCGTTTCGCGACGTTGCTGGCCGACGGCATGAGATTAAAAACCGTCGCCGAGGGCGTGGAAACCGCCGAACAGGTATCGGCCTTGAAAGTTCTGGGCTGTGATTATATTCAGGGCTATTATTATTCCAA
>CAJOQY010000130.1 GCA_905236835.1 uncultured Oscillibacter sp.
ACGGGAACGTTTAATATAACCGGAGCAGAACGGTCAAAACGCCTAAAATCAAGATAATTCCAAGACAGGTCATCAGAAGGACAAACGAAAAACTCTCCATCAGGGGACGCAGCGCCTCGGATGTCGCCCGCTGTACGCGCCGGGGAGCGCCGACGCGGATCCGTCCGTCACGCGGTTTGACTTCCCGCGCGACCGTTCGGCGCAGAAACATGATCAGCGCGTCCGTACTTTGATCCAGCGCGCGCCCCGCTATGGACGCGGCGAAGATCATCCGCGCGCACACGGGTTTCAAAATCGCGTTTTCGGCGAAGATCGCCGCGAGATTCCCAAACAATCCCGGCAGCCATTTTGTCAGCATGGGCGTATAAATATATTTTTCAAGATTCAATATATCCGGCCATAAATTCCGCGA
This sequence comes from uncultured Oscillibacter sp., assembly GCA_905236835.1. Lineage (GTDB taxonomy): Bacteria > Bacillota > Clostridia > Oscillospirales > Oscillospiraceae > Oscillibacter. The sequence goes on from CAJOQY010000130.1 coordinate 413, forward strand.
GCGATTTGACGGAGTTAATAATATCATCCGGATCGGGAAAATATAGATCAATAAGCCAATGAAAAGCGAAATCAGCGCGCCTTGAAGCGTCTCCCATGAGAACGCGGAGAATTTTAAACTTTCCTGTCCCGTCATAAAATTCGAGATGAAAATCATAATCGCGGGAATCCCAAGCGGGACGCAGACCGCCGCCGAGCCGATTACGGCGATCTGACTTGGCGTCTCACGCATACAGGACGGCATGGAATCATAACGCGCCTGTAATTTTATATCCGGATTTTTCGAGATAAATATACAGATAAAAATTTTCAGCATATAAGCGAACGTACAGCCGCCGGAAATCAAAAAAACCCACTCGGACGCGCGCAATAATAATATTATATAATTATTATTTTCAACGAGTTCCGCCGCCTCAATCAGGACGGACAGTCCCTCATGAAGCATGGATTTCGACAGATAGCCGTGAAACCCCGGAACGCCGCTGATCCCCAGCAGGCCAATCAGAAACGCGAATTTCAGCGCGTATTGTCCGCGCCCCCAGCCGCGCAAAATATTAAGATCCAATTCATGAAGATTCATAACAATCGCGCCGGCGGCCATGAATAATAATAATTTCAATAACGAATGATTCAGCATATGCGTGACCGTTCCGGACAGGGCCAGTTCCGCGCCTTCCCGCGTCAGTTCCGTGATTTCGCTGATTTTAACAGATCCCGCGCCGTTTATGCCGCCGGATACGCCGATTTTCGCGCCATACGCGCCGCATAAAATCCGGCACGCGACGCCGGTTAAGATAAATCCGATCTGCGACATGGACGAACAAGCCAGCGTCCGTTTTAAATTCGTCGAGAAAATCGCCAATACCGCGCCAAGCGTCATCGTGATCAGGGCTAAAATCAAAATCAAAAATCCAATCGCGAAATCACGCGCGGCGAAAGACAGCGCCAGCATAAGAATCCCGAATACGCCGACTTTCGTTAAAATTCCGGATAATAACGCCGACGCGGGCGACGGCGCGACGGGATGCGCCATCGGGAGCCATATATGCAATGGATACATACCCGCTTTCGCGCCGAAGCCTAATAATATACAAATCGCGGCGGCTGTGAAATAAATCCGGCGCGCGTCTGGGATTAATAATATACCATCCCGGAGCGATATAAAATCAAGCGTCCCGCTTTCGTGATATAATAACAACAATCCCGTTAATAATATCAATCCGCCCGTGACGGCGATAAATAAATACACATATCCGGCGTGAATCGCCTGTTTCGCGCGCTCATGGACGACCCATGTAAACGAGGAGAACGATAAAATCTCAAAGAATATAAAAGCCGTCATAAAATCCGCCGAGAGCATGACGCCCTGCGTCGCGCCAAGCGTGATTAAATAAAACGCGTAATAAGAATTTAAATATTCCCGCTCATGCCGGAAATATTCTCCCGAGAACAGCGCCGTAAAAAACCACATGAAAGACGCGATCAGACTGTATGTCACGCGGAAACCGTCCGCCTGAAAGGACAGGCCATTGATCAAAATATATTTGACTTGAAAATTGATCTCCGCGCCGCTAATGACGGAAAGAAATAATCCCACAGACAATATCAACGAAATTCCCGTCACGCAAACCGCGGCTTTGTCTAAAACGCGCGCGTTTTTCCGTCCGAGCGCGTATAATACCGGCGCGATGAAAACCGGGAAAAATACCAGAGGGGCAATCCAGATCATAACAGGCCGTCCGCCTCCTTTTTCGATTATATTAATCATATTTTAATCATATTAATTTAAAATATTTCAATCATATTATCATTTTATTTTTTATAATTTTATTTATTATTTATTTATAATTTTATTTGATTTATATCGTCCCCCGCGCGACGGATTCCAGAAACGACATGACCGGTCCGGAATAAAGCCCGAAAAATAAATTTAATATCGTAAAAATTCCGATAGGGACAAGTATTCTCCAATTCGCCTCATGGACATTGGGCCCGCAGCGTTCCCGCCCCATATAGGGATAAAACGCCCGGACGCTGACAGTCATGGAATACAGCGCGCATAAAAACGCGGATAAAATCAACGCCGCGCTTCCGGCCAGCGCCTCCGGGGTCCCGGACGCGATTCCGGCTGTCAATAACCGCCATTTGGACACAAAACCGCAAAACAGCGGAACTCCGGTCAGAGACAAAGCGCCAAGCGTGTACGCCGTGAAAGTAAACGGCATATGCCGTCCCACGCCGTCCAATTCATATAAATACTCATTTCCCGTGACGTGCATAAACGCCCCGGCGCATAAAAACAGGGACATTTTAATAATGCCGTGGAATAACATATGCGCCAGCCCGCCCCATAAGCCTTCCGGCGTCAGAAGCATGACGCCGAATAATATATAAGAAAGATTGCTCATGGTCGAATACGCCAGACGGCGTTTCAAATGCCGCTGACGCAGGGCCATCACGGCGGCGAAAACCATGGAAAACGACGCTGTGAGAAGGGCGATCTTTTGCGCGAAACCGCCGGACAATAACGCCGGTCCGAACGCGTACCATGTTAAACGCATGACGGCGAACGCGCCTGTATTGACCACGGCGACGGCGTGCAACAAGGCCGTGACCGGCGTCGGCGCGACGGACGCTTTCGGGAGCCATTCAAAAAACGGAAAAACCGCCGCTTTCGCGCCAAATCCAAAAAAGCCGAATAAATACACAATCCGCATGAGATTGAAACTATATTCGCCCGCGAGATTGCCTCTGTATAAAAAATCGCCGATGCCGTCCAGCGTCCCCATCACGACGGCGATAAACGCCATGGACGCGCCGAATACGCAATAGCCGATATAAAGCCGTCCGGCGTAAATGCTGTCCGGATCTCCCCAATGGCTGACCAGCGGAATCGTCACAAGCGTCAGCATTTCAAAAAAAACATACATGGTAACAAGATTCGCCGCGAACGCCACGCCAAGCGTGACGCCGTATGTCATGAGATAAAACGCGTAAAATAAATTTTGCCGGCTGGTGTTTTTCATATATTCAAACGAATACAACAACGCCAGCGGCCACATAAAGGCGATCATGCCCGCGAACAGCATGGCCGGGCCGTCCATTAAAAACGCGATGGAAAATCCCCGCGTGAAACTGTATAACGCCTCGCCGTGTCCCCGGATCATATCCAGCATTGTAAAAACCGTGATACTGGTGGCGCACGCGAAAACCTCAAGATAAATATTTCTTTTCCGTTCCGTCAAATCCGGCAGGAGCAGTAAAATCCCGCCGCCCAGCAGGGGCAGAAGCACGGGGATGCAAAGCGTTTCGGGACCCCATATCGTTCCGGCGTTCCCGGCGAAATTACGCAAAATTGTAAGATTAAAATTAATAATAACACGCCGCCTTTCCGGATTAAAATAATCCCCGCGCCGCCGTCCGTATGATTTCGGCCAGTCCGGAGCCAAACAGCCCGACGCCCAGCGCCGCCGCGCATAATATCATCATGGGCGCTGTCATAAGCGCGGACGGCTTTCGCGTCTCACCGGAATGATTATTGATATTTATATTATTATTATTTTTCTGTCCGGGGACGAAAAACGCGTCAATCATCACCGGAAGCAGATAAGCCGCCGTCAAAAGCGCGGAAATCATGAGAATCACGGGCGGCAGAATCGTAAACGCCGCGTGATAAATATCCTGATTATTCAAGGCGGCAAGGGCCAAATGCCATTTGCTGACAAAGCCGCCCATGGGCGGAATGCCGATCAGAGACAAAGACGCGATGAAAAAACACCAGAATGTCACCGGCAACACCGGACCCAGACCGCGCAAATGTTGAATCTGTCGTTTGCCGAGCGTGAAAATAAACACGCCGGCGCATAAAAACAGCGCGCTTTTGGATACCGCGTGCGCCGCGAGCTGGATCAATCCGCCCGTGAATCCGCCTTCGTTCAATAAAGACAGACCCAGCATAATATAAGCGATCTGACTGACGGACGAATAAGCCAGACGTTTTTTTAATACTTTCTCCCTCCACGCCATCATGGAACCCATGAAAATCGTCAGCATAGACAGGCATATCCACGCGGTCTGGACCCATGTCCCGCGCAGGAAATCAACCCCGGCGGAGAAAAAGACTAATCTTAATACGGCCAGCACGCCCAATTTGGCGATAATGCCGGACAACAGCGCCGACGCGGGCGCGGGCGCGATTGGATGCGCGGCGGGAAGCCAGCCGTGCATGGGATATAATCCCGCTTTCGCGCCAAAGCCGACAATCCCGGCGAATATGATTTTTAATAATATCCCGCGTTCCCGGATATTCTCTGACCCAAGAAAGCCGCCGGGAATAAACGCGTTCGCTTGTTCCTGTCCGTAATAGCATAACGCGACGATGGACAACAAGCCCAACAAAGCGCCTCCGAGCGAATAAAACAAATATTTCAGCGCGGCGAGAATGGCGTCGGGCGTCCGTTCATGTAATACCATGGGCATGGAAGTTAAAGTCGCGAATTCAAAGCATAAATATAAAGTAATTAAATTCCCCGCCGCGCACGCCGCCAGAACCGCGCCGAACGAGAGAAAATAAAACGCGAAAAATGATTCTTCCCGGCCTTCCATGGGCATATACGCGAACGCGTAAAAGCAGATCAGCGTATATAACAGCAAAACGGGGCAGATAAAAAATTTGCCGACGCCGTCGAGATAAAAATATAAATCCAGATTCCCCGCCAGCTGAAACAGGCGCAGTTTATCATCCCGAAACAGAGACAACAGCGCGATTATATCCGTAACGGCCAATATGGCGGTATAAGAACAGATTCTATATTTGCGGCTGATTTTGTCCGCCGGAATCAGGGAAACCGCGATGCCCGCCGCCGCGGGAAATAATATCATGAACAACAACAGCATAAAAATCATTCATCCCCCCGGAGAATTTATATTTTAATAATATTTAATAATATCTTGATCAATTTTTCAGGCGAACATCATCAGCCCCCGCTGAATCAAATCCACACTCACCCAAGAGAACAGCCCAAGAAAGAGATTAAAAACCGTCAGAATCAGCGCGGAAATCAGATAAGCCGAAGGGATTCCGGTTTCCGATTCCGTCGGCTGTCCCATTTCTTCCGGCGTATTGGATAAATTTAAATTAAAATAAACATCCGCCGGATGATCCTGTCCGGACAGAACCTGCATGGCGAACAGGCGCGGGGCGGAAATATCCGCGCCGCCGCGTCCGGCGGTGTAAATCCTGAGTACGGTGCGGATAAAATACATGGCGTTGAGCATGGAACTGACGCCAAGCGCGAGCATGGTGGCGAAAATCACGTTGCCGTCACCGGATTCCGCGGCGGCCACGGCGAATAATAATTTCGCCGAAAATCCGGCGAAAATCGGAATGCCGACCATAGATAAAGAACCGATTGTGAAGAAAATCCCGGCGTCACGGGCGCGAAGCCCGCTGCCCTGCAAATGATGAAACAACAGGCTGTCCCCGGAGACGGACGCGAGGCGCGGCGTGGTTAAAAATAACAGCGATTTCGTGACCGCGTGCGCCAATATCTGAAACATCGCCGCCGTGTAACCCCGTTCCAGTCCGCCCAAGCCCAAGCCCATGTAAATATAACCGATCTGCGCGGCGGATGAAAACGCCACCATGCGGTTAATATGATTCGCCCGGAGCGCCGAGACGGATCCGAATATCATGCCGCAGATTCCCAGCGGGAATAATAAATTCCGGATCGGCAGGCTTTCAAATATCTCAATCCCGATACAACGCCAGTAGATTTTAAATAATAAAAACAAATACGCTTTTGACACCAACGCCGACAAAATCGACGCGGAAGTCGGCGTGGCGGCTCCGTAGGTATCCGGCATCCAGAAATGAAACGGAAACAGCCCGCTTTTGATTCCAAGTCCGATTGTCAAAATCGCCAGCGAAAATGTGATATTCAGGCTTCCGCCCTCGGAGATAATCTCATATACGGCCCCGCGCATGGGGACCATTAATAAATGCCCCGTCAAAGAATATAATAACACGACGCCCAATAAAAACAATCCTGATCCCAATAAATTCACGATCATATAACGCACGGCGGCAAGCGTTGTCCG